>CAYJHU010000131.1:0-6959 GCA_964369655.1 uncultured Desulfovibrionaceae bacterium
GGTTTTGGCATGGGGATGAGCCTTATTATGGCTATTGGTGCTCAAAATGCATTTTTGCTTTCACAGAGTATTCGGCAAAATCACCATATTATTGTCTGCATTATTTGTATTTTATGGGATACGATTCTTATTTCTCTTGGAGTGCTTGGCTTTGGGGGATTTGTTGTTGCTCACCCGCAAATCCAAACTTTTGTGACCTGGGGCGGCATTTTCTTTCTTGTTTATTTTGGTCTTGGGGCTCTTCGTTCTGCGCTAAAACAACAAACTCTTGATATGAAAATAGAAAATGCCAAACGCCCTTTAAAGTCGGTTGTTTTGACAACTCTTGCTGTTTCTATTCTTAATCCTCATGTCTACCTTGATACGGTAGTTTTGCTTGGCTCCATTAGTACCAATTATGAGGGCGTAGGGCGGTATTATTTTGGAGCGGGGGCGGTTTGTGGCTCACTGCTTTGGTTTTCAGGTCTCACCATTTGCGGAAGATTCCTTGCTCCATACTTTACCAAGCCCTTTGCGTGGAAGATTCTTGATGCAATAGTATGCCTTATTATGTGGAGTCTTGCGGCTTTTCTTGCATGGCAAACGCTAAAGGCTTCTTAGTGACTCTAGTGTGTTTTACAAAATAAATCTTGCAGTTAAAGTAAAAATATCTTTATCTTCCAAAAATCTGTTGTACACAGCCAACAATAAGTGAGGTATCTACCAGTGCAAAGTCGCTCTTATGCTTTTCGTCAAGATCCTCAAGGTGGTTTTGGTGCTCTAGGTAAAGCGCAATAAAATATTCTATGCGTAAAATTTCTTCACTCATTTTGGGGTTATGTGGCTTTTTTTCGAGGAAAAAGCTTACATAGGGCGAGGGACGCTCTAACCTACCTGCCAGTGGATCAGCCACAAGGCAATAATTGTGATAGAGCATCTCCCGCGCCACAAAAGTTACGTCGCGTATGCTCCCATCGATGAATTCAAAATCAATGGGAGCAGTGTACGACGCTAAAGCAACCTTTAATTGCTTGTTATTACTAATTATAATGTGTTGCATTTGCGACTAATTCAATTCTTTTTATTCATCAACAAAAACAGTTTGTTCTTTAAGTTCAGCACTTAAAGCCAGTACAGCTTTTTTGGTCAATTCATAACGCGCTTCTTTTTCTTCTTCCGGTTTTAAGTCCACATAACCTGTTGGATTGGGAATGGAAACAGAAGGATAGATACGATTAGCTCCTACCGCTTTACTAATGGGAACAATGGTGCACAAATGCACCACAGGGATGCCGGCTTCTTCAACGCACTTAGCTATCGTTGCACCGCAACGAGTACAAGTGCCTCAGGCAGAGGTGAGGATTGCACCTTGAATCTCTGCTTTTTTAAGGTCTTGTGCTATGCCTTGACCAAATTCAAGCGCGCGATCCACGGGCATGGAATTACCAACGGTGACATAAATATTTTTAACAAATTCGCCAATAATGCCTTCTTTTTCAAGGCGAACCATTGCGTCGATGGGTATGACACGATTGCCATTATTGGTAGCATTTACAGGGCTATAGCCACCATGGGCGATTTCTGTTTGAGGTAAATCAATGCCGCCGAACTCTTCCATGGTATATGTGCACCATTTGCTGCAGGTATGTGCCTCAATTTTATCAGGATTCCCCACAGGCACCGGCCCGCAAGTAGTGATGACGGCAACTTTTGCTTTTTTAAGATCTGTGATGGATGGCGCAATGGGCACGCGCGAGAAATGCGGCATTTCAAGCTCAGTCTTAAAGGCTTCACCGCGTACTTTTTTAAGCATCATATCCACGCCGCGCTCTGCGCCTTGCTTATCAGAGAAGAAATAGTGACGGATGCCTCTTTTATAGTATCCGTACTTTTCGCAATCATAGACGCTTTCGCCTTTGGCCAAAGTATTGGCAAAGCTGGCCATGGTGGCAAGGGCGTTTTTCATGCCACTGGCATTGGCGGCGGTGGGGAAAATAAAGCCATATTTACGATAAATCTCAAGGCCGGGATTTTCTTCAAACATGGCTGAAATAGCAGGAATATTTTTTGCAAAAGCTATTTTGCACAATAAGCCGCAAGCCATGCCATAGCGCCCTGCATTAAAAGCAGGCCCAGCCACAACAAGGTCAATTTTATGCTCCTCAAAGAGGGCGTTGACGGCAAGGGTGATGCCATTTTCGTTGGCGACGGCATAGTTGTCACCGCAAACCATGGTAGCGACGATTTCGTTTCCGGCATCAAGCTGAGCGGCAAGCCCCATGGCAGGGCCAAAAGCCCCGTCCCTAACTTCAAAAGGATGGTCGGCAAAGTCTTCACCGCCAATTTGTCCAAAAAATTGGTTTATATAATATAAAATACGCATAATTAAAGTCCTTTTCTCACAATTAGTAGGTTATGCCTGTACGTGTTGTACTGCCAAGATTGTTGATGGCAGACATAATGACAGCCATGCGCACCTGCAAGCTTCCGTCTTCGCCCACAGTTCTATTTCCATAACCAGCAAGTTTTTCGAGGGTTTCAGGTCTGCCGATAACTTTTTCCATCTTTGGCAAAGTGATATATTCATGCTTGTTGCCGGACGTAATAACCGCATCGGCTACAGGATTGGAGTTGGCAAGAGGGTCGGTATCACCGCGCTCGCCAGCAGTTTCGTGTAAAATCATTACAGCTTTAACGCCGCGAGCTTCGGCAAATTCAGCAATCATCATAATATCAGCCTCAGGATTGCCCCCGCCTTCTTCACTAATGATGATGGCATCCACGTTCATCATGCTGGCAATACTTGCCACAGACATGCTTCCGCGCTCTTTTCCTGCCAAAAAAGTACTGCTTGGAGTTAAGATAACGCCGCAAAAATCAAGATCTTTGCCGTGGCGACGATATAAATCAAGCAATACGGGATTGTTCATTTGGTCATAGGTGGTGTTTTTATCCGAAGCTGTTACGCAATTGCCCGAAACTACGGCTCCGTCCAAAAGCTCATTAGGGTGAACAAGCATGGTTTGGATAAATTTCACATCGCCGCCATACACATAGTTGTCATGCATAAGCCCTTGAGCAAGCAGAAGATTTACATACATAACCTTGGGGAGGTTTTTACTTGGCTCAACAGGGTCAAGCTCAAAGACTTCAATGTTTTCGGTTGTGATGTCTATGCAAGATTTTGCTAAATAATGCGCAAGCTTAATGCCGGCCATGCGCACGGCTTTTTCATGTTTATAAGGGTCAATATCTTCAATAGGATCTGCAATGATTACCACATTATTAAGCTTTGCAAATACGTTAAAATCAGCAGCAGGGCCTGACATATCGATGATGCCTTCTTGATAGCATACGATGGCACCGGTGGTCACAACGCTTACGCCCTTGAGCACCTTTGTAATACCATCACCAACTTCATTAAAATCGCCTAAAAATCCGGGGAAAAATCCGCCGCTGCTGGCTTTTACGCGTGGCTCAATGACATCTTTTACTGGGATAATGCGCGTACTTTCGCCCGGACGAGCAAGGTCAAGGTCCAGATGTGCAAAGGATTTATCTTGAAGCACCTTTAATGCTTCTTCTTTGTTTACATAGAGCGTGCCATTTTCCACAGTTGTTTTTGTACCAAATTGAACATCAGTAACAATAATGTTCTCAAGGGTCAGTCGCATTTTTTTCATACAAGTCCTCTTTATATTACATAAAGGATTTAGGGTTTTGCACACAACGCACAATAATCACCAAGGCTTACAGGTGCAAAAGGCTGTCTGTTCTTATAGATGGGAATATGCTTCACATCTATTTTAAGCTCTTCTGCAATAATCTCTGCCAGCGAATTGCTGCACATACGTCCCTGACATGGGCCCATGCCGGCACGCGTAAATCGTTTCACCTCATCGGGTGTTGTATATCCTTCGTGTATGGCATGACGTATATCTTCGGCACGCACGCTTTCGCAGCGGCAGATAATGGTCTCGTCAGGTACACGATATATTTGGGGGTTGGGGGCAAAGACGTGGTGTAAATACTTTCTGGCTTTGCTGAGTTTTTTGGCTGTGGCAAAGTAAGGAAGTGCTTTACTTTCTGCCTCTTGAGGGGAAATGACACCCAAATCTTGCGCCATGGCTATTCCTGCTAAAGCGCCCTTAGCAAGGGCAGCTTCGCCGCCATGCACAAAGGCTGTATCGCCGGCCATAAAAATATGATTTTGACTTGTGCGCCCAAAAGCATCCGTCTTAGGATACCAATATCTTTGCACTGCATCCCACGCCAATTCTAAATCAAGAGCACTGGCAATTTGTATGCGCGGGATGACATTTTCGTGGCGGATGAGGGTGTGGGTGGCAATGGTATTTTGTTTTCCATTTTTCTCATAGCTGACGCTTTCCACATACTTTTCACCAAGCGCTTCCATATGCGTAACTTCTGGAATAAGCGGGATTTTATGCTTTAATATCTTTAATGCCATTTTTAGGCCGCGCATAAAATATGGAATGTCTTTATAAACTGCCCCCATATGTATCATAGCAGTGAGTTTATGCCTTAAGCGTCCGCTATCAAGCCAAGCTGCAATGGGGATTTTTGCATCGATAAGATGCACCGCCAAAGACAAGAGCAAGGGGCCATTGCCGGCAAGCACTATAGGTGTTTTTGACTCTAAAAAAACTCCGCTACGCAAAAGAATTTCGGCCGCGCCGGCAGTCATAACCCCAGGTAAAGTCCAGCCCTTAAACGGGGCAGGGCGTTCCATACCACCGGTGGCAAATAAAATTTTAGATGCAGATATGCACTTGGCTTCGCCTGCATGTTGACAATAGACATCATGGCCTTTCAGTCCCCAGACGGTAGTGCTTGGAAAAAATTGTGCGCCGCATTTTTCAAAATCAGCAAAGAGTTGCAGGCCAAGTTCTCTGTCGTGCGCACATAAGGCATTTTGACCTGAGCTTAAATGGAGATTACGAAAAATTTGCCCGCCTTTATGCCCTTGTTCATCCACAAGGGCAACGTCTAAACCGCATGCCCGTGCTGTAAGAGCCGCGGAAAGGCCGGCCGGGCCTGCGCCAACAATGAGGACATCTAAATGATTAGTCATCTTCCTGCCCTTCATTTACAGAAAAATCTTTTTGCTCTGTATAGGTAAAAGGCCTTTCATGTATTTGCCTATTGATGCGCATGCCTTCCTCAACGGTAACAAGACATGATTGGACATTTTCCTGTCCATTTATTTCCAGCATGCACTCAAAGCATACGCCCATGAGGCAGTAGGGGGCGCGAGCTTTTCCATCCATACTATTAGAATGAAAGGCAAGAGTGCTGTGGTCATGCCCTAAGACCGCAGCAGCAACGCTGATATTTGCCAAAACCTGCATGGCCTTTCCATCAACAAAAATGTTTATCATATCTGCCATAAGAGTTTCCTAGCACGCAAAGCCAAAGCGTTTTAAGGTCATATTTTGCGCAGTGCTTGGAAGCTCCCCGCCAAGCACAAATTCCGGTAAATATTTACTATGCACAGCGCAAAGGGTGACAGCGCTATGAGTATTAATCACAGTAACTTGTGGGTGCTCTGGCAGGTGGCTGTAAATTGCAACATGGTCATCCGGCATAATGCGAAGTCCCGGCCATGAGCGGATAATTCTTTTTTTGGCAAGCTCCGGCCATACGCGTAAAGCCCATGCACCTTCTTGAGCCACGGCCTCTGGGTCTACCACGGCATCATGTCCCCGAGTTTCATGCTTAAAGCCAATAATAACTGTGCCGCCAAAGGTTTGCGTACATCCAAGCACAGGTATGGGCATGACAAAGGGTAAGCGCTCTGTTAAGAGCACTTGGCCTTTATCTGCAAAAATTGGTAAGGGTTTGGCATTTGCCTGCGTATTTAAGGCAAAATCCGCAAAGCGCCTATTGGCAAGGCCGGCGGCAAGGACCACTCGCTCAGCATGAAAATCTCCCTGTACTGTCTGCACGCAGTAACTTTTAGGATTTTTCGCAGCTATTTGCAAAACAAGGGTATCGTGGTGCACAGCAACTCCCAAGTTTTGTAGCGCTTTTCTGTAGGCGCGCATGAGCAAGAGCGGCTCTAAGATAGCGTCTTCTGCGCACCAAGCCGCACCGCTGACTTCTGGCCCAAAAGGAATTTTAGGGATTTTTTTCACAAGTTCTGACCGACTAAGCATATGACCGGGATATGAACCAAGAGCTTCTTTTAGACCCTGAATATATTTTTCACGCGTGCAATATTCTGCTTCGCCAAGCACAGGGATAAGACCGCCGGTAAAGTTTACGGGAACTTTTATTTTTGAAACTTCTTCAAGTTCTCGTAAAAGTTCAGGAAAGAGTTTTGCAGACATGAATCCCCAGCGAGCATAATCCGGAGCATGTAAGAATTTCGACTGACACCAAATGAGACCCACATTGGCCCGTGAGGCCTTATTTACATCGGTGGGAGCGTCAAGCACAGCTATTTTGAGTGTGGGCGTGCGCTTGGCAAGTCCATAGGCCACCGCAAGACCGCTGATGCCTGCACCAACAATAACTATGTCGTATTCTTTAGAAGATTTCATATCCACGGCTTTTTCCCAAATTTTTTATACGCTCTTAAAGGCGACGCAGGCCACTTCGACGCGTAAATCGCTCATCATGGAGGCTTGCACTGTTACACGTGCAGGCGCATGCTCAACGCTGAAAAATTCTGCATAGACCTTATTAAATTCAGCAAAGTCACGTGGATCATCAATCCATACTTCTACCTTGACCACATCGCTTAGGGTATAGCCAGCCATTTCCACAGCATTCTTGAGATTATTTAAGGTCACGCGCGCCTGTGTAGTCATGGTGCCGAAGACGATTTCACCTTTTTCATCGCGTGGAACTTGTCCGGAAACAAAAAGCCATCCGCCTGCGGCAACAGCCTTTGCAAAAGGAAGTGCACCTGCTTTTGGGATGCCAAAACGTTCGATGCTCATATTTTCTCCAAA
>CAYJHU010000132.1:0-6945 GCA_964369655.1 uncultured Desulfovibrionaceae bacterium
CCTTCAAAAAACTTTCATGGCGGTAGCATTTTACCTTTGAAAGTAAATTTTTGCCGCATTGGAAATGCAAGTGTTCATTTAAAAATACAAACTATATTTTCAAAATAAAAGCTCCGCACAGAAAATTGTGCGAAGCCCTAAATACTCACCTAAAAATTAATTTTGGGCACAAAAAAAGGGGGATTAACTCCCCCTTCCTTTTTGTAAGAAGCCTTCCTCTAAGCCTATCACAAAAAGCCTACTCAATATGAATAGATTTTACCTCTTTTAGCTATGAACATATCGCCTTTATTTGACCTTCCTCGTCAAAGCTTTATGCCTCCTCTCATAGCTATTCTATATATAGCACTTTCCGTGCCAAAGAATACAGACTGCTCCACCCAAAATAGATGGCGTAGTTATTAGCTTTTGTCCTATGTGCTCCACACGTCATTAAAACTATGCCAAAAAAATTGGCACCATTTTGCCAAAAAATTAGGCATGCCCAATAAATGGGCATGCCTAGAATTAAATCAAAGCAGTAAATGCTTAATTATTTTTCTTTTGTATTGCAGCAGCAAAAGCCTGACCAAGATTACCAAAAGACCCTGTATTTTCAGAGCTTTCCTTGCTAGGAGTAGCTTTAGCATGCTCTTTCCAAGAAGTATCATCCTGCGCTTCACTTTCTGGTGAACCAAGGGAAAGACGACGCTTTTCTAAATCAACTGCAAGCACTTTTAGCTCAACAGTCTGACCTTTTTCAAGTGAGGAAAGTTCCTTGCTATTTTTAGCGTCTTTAATAACCGCATTTGCCAAAAGTCCGGTAACACCAGGAGCAAGATTAACAAAAAAGCCAAAGGCTGCACGGCTTTCCACTGTGCCGTTAACTAGGCTACCCACAGGAAACTCAGTGGCCACGCTACCCCAAGGATCTGACTCTGCATCACGCATGGACAAAGAAAGACGTCTGCGCTCGTTGGAAATTTCTTTAATTTTTACTTGTACAACATCGCCCACGGCCACAAAGTCTTGCGGCTTATGCACACGCTTGGTCCAAGACATTTCAGAAATATGCACAAGGCCATCAATACCAGGAAGCACTTCCACAAAAACACCAAAACTGGTAAGGCGCACAACTTTGCCGGAAACAACATCACCAGCATTAAGGCGTCCTTCCACATCAGACCAAGGATCTCCCTCTGCCTGCTTGCGAGATAAAGAAATGCGAGCATTGCCTTTAGCATCTTGTGTTAAGGAAAGAACTTTTGCGCGTATGAGGTCTCCCTCACTGACCACTTCATCGGAACTGCCAATACGTGACCAAGTAAGTTCAGAAATATGAATCATACCTTCTACGCTTGGAGCCACTTCCATGAAGGCCCCAAAAGGAGCAAGACGAGTAATACGCCCTTCAATTGTATCGCCTTCTTTTAATGTTTCCATAAGTTTAAGCATAGACTCTTTGCGCTCGCGCTCCAAGAAAGAGCGATGAGAAACCACAATATTACGGCCTTGGCTTTCAATGCGAGTAATAAGAAAGGTCAGGGTCTGGCCTACGACGCCTTCAGCATCATTATAAGATACGCGCCCAATTTGACTGCTGGGGCAAAAGGCACGTTTATTCATAATCTCTACATTAAAGCCACCATTGCAGGTGCTTATCACTTTGCCTTCCACAGGAATGCCGGCATCGCGCGCATCTTCAAGAGCGGTCAATCCGCTACCGCTACGGGATAGGCGAATTTCTTGGGCACTCACAGATGTTACCCATGCTTCAATAACATCACCAACGGCGGCTTGTGTTTCGCCATTAGCATCAAGAAGCTCTTTGCGCTCCATTATGCCATCAACTTTTACACCCACATCAAGGAAAATATTTTCACCTGACATGGCAATGATGGTAGCATTAATTTTTTGACCGGGCTGTAAACGGACAGTAGCTGACTCGTATGTTTCAAGAAGGCTTGCGAAATCTTCGTTATTTGTTTCAGCATCTTGAACTACGGTATTCATAGTATTACTCATGAGAAATCCTCAAAACATTTGGTTTAGTGTGAGAACCTACAACACAAACGCACCAAAGGCAATCATTTACTTTCGATAGTTAAATATAAGTCGCCTTGCCATTTACCGACTTTTTTTCCAAGGCCACGCAAGCGCAATGGTTTACCCACCACAAACTCCTGCGGCAACACAATCTCCACAGTAGTCAAATCTTCAGATAAACCGCGCCGAATTTGCAAGCGAATACGCGAGCCTACAAATAAAGTGGATGCAGGCATTTTTATGGTTTGCTCATCATCAATTTGCTGTTTAAACCAGCCCTTAATCTTATCTGAAAAAGAATTTGCAAGATGCAGCGAAGCCTTATTGTCCCCTAAATCCACTTCGGCTGTAGGAGTTTGCAAAGGACTTTTGGCTTCTGTTTGCTTTTGCGTTTCAGAGTTTTTGGCCTCTTTTTTTGTACTCTTGGGTGCTACTTTTTCCTTCGCTTGTTCATTTTTACTTTGCGCTTTCTTTTCAGAGTCTTGCTTGTGCACTTCACTATAAATATCTTCAAAGACGCGCCGTGCAAAAGGATCATCCAAAAGATCGCGTAACACATCTTCCTTGGCATAAGCTTCGGTGGCAGCACGCTTGCGCCCTTCTTCCGCTCTTTGGCGGATATATTCTTGGGTTTGCTCTTGGCTTAGCTTTACGTCTTCTGATTGCTTGCGCGCGGCTTCTTCTCGTTCTGCCTGCTCTCTTTCAGCTTTTTCTTTGGCAGCTTTTTCTTCTGCTAATTTACGTGCAGCCTCTTCCTGAGCAACTTGCTCACGGGCCATTTGCTCACGCGCGGCCTGATGGCGAGCGGCCTGCTCGCGCGCGGCTTTTTGGCGGAGCATTTCTTCACGCAATTTTTCTTGACGAAGCTTTTCTTGGCGCAATCTTTCTTGGCGAAGTTTTTCTGCACGAATTTTGTCTTGACGCAACTGCTCACGACGAAGTTTTTCTTGGCGAGCTTCTTCTTTTCGAGCTTGTGCTTGGCGTTCAGCTTCTGCTTTTTTACGATTTTCTTCTTGCGTCTCTGCTTCACGTTTGGGGGATTTTTTCTGCGTCCTTTCTTCTTCGCGGTGAGCGCTTTTTCTTGTGCCTTCATCCGTTTGTAAAATTTGCGAAAGCGCAACATACGCTTCATTAAGCATCTGAAATTGCTTACTTGCTGCTGGATTGTCAGGATTTAAGTCCGGATGCAATTCAAAAGCGCGGCGACGATAAGATTTTTTCACGTCATCAAGAGTTGCCCCCTTTTGAAGTTGCAAAACTTCATAGCATTCCTTAAGACTTATATGACGACTTTTTTTCATGAGTGTATTAGCCCAGTGATCAAAATTTTACTTGCCTATTTTTACATCAAGCGGAAAAAGAGCATGCGCTTCGGTCTTGGTATTTTGCGCTTGCAAAGAATTTTCCTGCAAATACAAAAGCCCCTCTGCCACAAATTCAGCATGGGTACTATCAGGACGAATTCCCGCGCAATAATCTTTTGCAAGAAAAAAGCTTTCATTATCAATCATATTACCACGAAAAAACGGCCACGCGCGGCAAATGTCTGGCTTTGCAATATGCACTGCACATCCGGCACCTTGCACAAAAAAAATACAAAAGCCATCGTCTCCGGTGCGAACTTTTAGCTTACCATTTTGTATACAACCATAGCGCTGCTCAAAAGTATCAGCATCCACATCTAAATGCAAACAAATGCGCTTTAGGTCAGTGGGGCTGACCACAATACCGCCTTTTCCCTCGCAACATCCACCGCACATGCGGCAATCAAAAACACTTGTCACGACTATGCCCCAAAGATCTGATTATGCACGATTTTTATACATAAATTTTCTACAACTTGTATTTGATGCGCCGCCAATAACTTTGCTGCTTCCGGAGAAGAAATACCAAGTTGCATCCAAAAACATCGCGTTCTATAGCCTTTTTCTTGATGTTTCAGCACTTCTTCAGCATGGATAGGACAATATTGCGGCGCACGAAAAACATTGACAATATCCACCTGTGCAGGAATATCCTCAAGGCTTTTATAAGTAGGTAAACCCCAAACATTTTGACGCTTTGGATGCACAGGATAAACCTCATACCCTGCCCAGATAAGATAGCGCCCTACCATATCCACATCTTGGCCTTGTTTGTCCTTAGCGCCTATAATAGCGATACTTTTTGAAGTTTTTAAAATTTCCTGTATTCGTGTATCCAAAAGCATAACTCCCCCTAAAAGAAAAACATACTCCCATACGGCAAGAAGTGCAATTTTTTTTACAAGCAAAATTCTATAACTATTTGTCATTCCATTTGTTAATTTTTTTGAAGAATGAGCTTCAAAGCATAATACATTCCGTCAACGCATTAAATTGAAAGGACAATTTCACAACTTGCCAGCCAAGCATAAAAACTATATAGGTCGGAAAAACTTTAAGGATTATCCATGCACCTCTCCCCTGCTCTGCTCAGCGCAGAAAAACTTCCCTTAAGCGAAATGCTACGCAGACATGCCCTTTGCCAAGAACTTGCAAAAAGTCTTGCTCCCCAAGCCGGCGGCATACTGTTTTTTTCTCGTCTTGCCATTTATTATTTGACAGGAGCTTATGCACACGGCGTTTTTTGGTTGCCACTTGAGCCAAATAATTCCAAGCCATTATTAATGCTTTACGCTCCTGCCGCCAATCCTTCTACACATTCTATTATCGACTTATATACATCGCAAAGCCCCTTGGACAACATGTGCATCATTGAAAATTTTTCTGACATTCCAATTTCTTGTCAAAAATTTTCATGCGTGCTTTCACCAACGCTTGCCATGGAAATGGGCGCGCTACCTTGGGATCTTTCACGTAGATTGCAAAAGGAGCTACAGGCACATGAATTTGTGGCTGCCGATGCTATTTTTTTGCAAGCTCGTTCGCGTAAGTCTGTATGGGAACTCAATAAAATGCGCATTGCCGGTGCAAGGCACAATGAAGGCATCTGCCAAATTTTACCAAAGCGCATGCGCCCAGGCATGAGCGAAAAAGAAATTGCGCACCTTTCGTGGGAGGTCTTTTTTGGTCTCGGGCATAGCGGCATGAATCGCTTAGGGAATTTTGGCGAAGAATGCTTCCTTGGGCATATTGCTGCGGGAGATAATGGCAATTATCCAAGCCACTTCAATGGACCTCTAGGCCTTAAAGGCGAGCACCCAGCAACGCCCTATATGGGTGATGGAAAAACCATTTGGCAAAAAAATCAAATTCTTAGCCTTGATATTGGCTATGTCCTTGAGGGCTACCATACTGATAAAACACATATTTATTATTCAGGAAAGATTTCTTCCTTGCCGGCAGAAGTACGCAAGGCACACGATGCCTGCGTAGAAATTCAAAACAAAGCCGCCGAAGAGCTTAAGCCAGGCGCTATCCCCTCAGAAATATGGAACAATGCCAAATCTCGCGCAGAAAAATTTGGAATTAGCGAAGGCTTTATGGGGCTTGATGGAAACAAAGTCCCATTTCTAGGACATGGCATTGGCCTTGTTATTGATGAATTCCCTGTGCTTGCAAACCGTTTTGATGAGCCGCTCCTCGAAAATATGACCATTGCCATTGAGCCGAAAGTGGGCTTTCCCGGTATAGGCATGGTGGGAATCGAAAATACATTCGTCGTCACCCAAGCCGGAGGTATTTCTATAACCGGTGAAGATTACAATATAATTGAGGTAGAATAATGTCTTTTACTGCCACTTGCTTTCCCTTAGAAGAATTACAGCTACGCCACAAAAAATGCCAAGGGCTTCTTGCCAAGCATTTGCCTGAAGCTTCTGGAATTTTAGTATTTTCTCGAACCAATATCTATTATCTAAGCGGCACACGCGCCAACGGCCTATTATGGCTGCCGCGTGAAGGTGAGCCGGTACTCATGGTTCGCAAGGCTCTAGAGCGCTGCCGCCTAGAAAGCCCCCTAAAACATATCACTTCCTTTAAATCTTACACCAATATTCCAAATATTTGTGATGAATTTAAAGCGGCGCTTAAAGGCGTCGTAGGTGCAGAGATGCGCGGCCTCCCTTGGTCACTGGCGCAAATGCTCGAAAGTCGCCTCAACGATTATACTTTTGAAGCCGCAGATCTTATACTCGATCACGCTCGTTGCGTAAAAAGTCCCTATGAAATTGAGCGCATACGCCATGCCGCCAAGCAGCACACAAGCGCCCTATTTGAGCACTTACCCAAAGCCATCAAACAAGGCATGAATGAACAAGACATAGCGAAAGAGTTATGGAAAATTTACTTCTCCTTAGGGCATGGGGGCATGCTGCGCAAACAAGAATTTGGCGCAGAAATCTTTCTTGGGGGCATTGCCATAGGCGATAACTCACTCTTGCCGCCAGCCTTTGCCGGCAGTACAAGCTATCTTGGTGAGCATCCTTCCATGCCGCACATGGGCTATGCCGGACGCATCCTCAAAAAAAATGATTTACTCAACATAGATACAGGATTTATGTGGGAAGGCTATCACAGCGATATGGCCGTTAGTTATGCTGCAGGAAAAAGAAATGACATACCCAAAAGCGTTCATAACGCATACAAAATCTGCCACGACACGCTTAAAAATATAGAACAAAAAATTTCCTCAGCCCTGCCTGCGCAGTCAGGCGAGCTAAAGCAAATCATTCAAAACACCCAACATCATCTGCAAACTCAGCATCCAAAAGCCAGTGTTATTATACACAGTCATGGCGTCGGGCTTAGCATGGACGAAAGCCTAAATGATATAAATATTGAAAATATCGACTCAAGTTCCTCGCTCATCTTTACCATTCATCCTTGCATAAGCATCGAAAATCTTGGCACAGTGGGCATAAAAGCGCTCTATGCTTACAGTGCAAGCGGGCTAGAGTGTCTTACTGAGCATCCTCAAGAATTACTTTGTCTTTAAGAT
>CAYJHU010000133.1:0-6911 GCA_964369655.1 uncultured Desulfovibrionaceae bacterium
TTCACTCTTGCCCAAGGGATGTGCCTTGTCATAAACCTTAAAGAGATGCTCTAAGGTTAGGTTGGTATAGCGCTGTGTGGTGGTAAGCCTACTATGCCCTAAAAGTTCTTGCACAGTGCGCAAATCTGCTCCTGCCTCAAGCAAATGCGTAGCAAAAGAATGGCGTAAACCATGCGCAGAAATGGATGTTTTTACTCCGGCTTTCAGGCAAAGCTCTTCTACAATTCTATGCGCTTGCCGCCGATTTAATCGCGCTCCGCGAGCTCCCACAAAAAGCGCTCTCTCTTCCGTATTTGCCACATTATTTCGCAATGTAAGCCAGTGTGCAAGAGCATCTTTGCACGTATCAGTTAAAGGGCTGATGCGTTCTTTCTTGCCCTTCCCCATAATGCGTATGCAACCAAGCTGTATATCAATATCTAAAATATTAAGTGCAAGCGCTTCCGAGATTCGCAAACCGGAACCATATAAAAGCTCAGCTAAGGCAATATCTCTGGCATGAAGGATTTCGTTTTTAGTAGAGTCGTCTTGGGTAGAAAATAAGCTAAAAGCTTCATCCACATTGACAATGGCAGGGTGCTTTTGCTCCTGCTTGGGATTGCGCAAGCCGGTAGTAGGATTTGAAGATATACGCTGCATGCGCACTTGATATAAAAAAAAAGCTCGTATGGACGAGAGTTTACGTGCCATGGAGCTTTTTGATAAATTTTGTTTATGAAGATTTGCTATATATTTTCTGATGTGTTGTTTTTCAATATTTTGTGCAACTTCTAAACTGAGGCTTTGTGCTTGTAAAAAACTTTCAAATTGCTCCAAATCTTTGCCATAGGCTAGAATTGTGGCTTGTGAATAACCTTTTTGTACCTCAATCCAAAGCAAAAAAGCTTTTATTTGCATAGGCTAGTCAACGCGTCTATCAAAAGTGAAGCACGAACCATCCTTGGCTTTACAAAGTTTTTTCAACTGCCCTACGGCCTGTGAAACTTCACCATAGTGAGTAAAGCGCGCATTAACATTCATGGTTACGCTGATGGAAATACTCATGAAAGGAAAGCGATGCAAATTCCCTGTTCTGTCCTTGGAGATGATGCCTTGATTGGCTCTATCTTCCGTATCGTAAAAATTGGGAATAATTTCATCAAAAGCTTCCACAAGGTTTTGACAAGTTTCTTCCATAATATCCAAAGGTAAAATGAAGAAAAAGTCATCTCCTCCAATATGCCCCAAAAATTTATAGGGTGCATTGGAATTCATAATGGTAGCCACAAGCAAACGTGCGGTCACAAGCAAAGCTTCGTCACCGCGTGAAAAACCATATTTATCGTTAAATGCCTTGAAGTTATCAATATCAAGATAGGCAGCGGCAAAAATGCTCTTATCTTTAATATGCTTTTCAACCATTTGCATGATGGATGCGTTGCCTGGCAAACGAGTAAGTGGATTGGCATCAAGAGTGCAAGATGAGCGCTGTAAAGCTAGCTCAAGGCGGGTACGCATTTCATTGGAACTTGAAGGAAGCAAGATAAAATCGTCAACGTCAGAAATTTTTCCTCTAAATTCTGCACGCAAGTACTCAGCATCCATAAGAAGCACAGTACAAACTTGGCGATAGACATTTTCTGATTTAACTAAGTGAATAATTTCTGTGCCGAGTAGGTCCGCACTTTTTTCACAGCAAATAAGCATATGCGGAGGATCGTTAAAGAGCCTTTCTAAAAGCACCCTTCCGCTACTAAAAACTTCCCACTGCACGTCTTCATGTGGCCAAAGATTTTGCAAAATCTCACAAAGTTCCATATCCTCTGAAAGAAGAAAAATCGTAGGCTTGCTACCAATAACGGATAAAAAATCAAATGATTCCATGGTTACCTTCCGAAGACAGGGAACTTAGCTTGTTTTTCAAACTCAATTCCAATTTTATCCACAAGTTCACGTAAGTCATTTTGATCCAAACTCAAATGCTTTAATACCAGCGGATTCACCTCTGAAACATTTTCATCACCGGAACTACCTACTTCAAAAACGCGTGTAAAAAAATTCGCTAAATGTGTCACACTGGCAAGTGTTTGATAGTTACCAGCCTTCATGGGGTCATGATGAAAAGTCATTCCTGACGTGATGCCCAGGGGTAAATTCCAATGTTGGGCTACCCAGCCATTAATTTTTGTGTGAGAAAAACCTAGAATAAGCTTTTCTGCTTCTCTAAAAGTAACATCTTCATTGGCCACCAAAGAGTTAATATCTCTCATGGCATCGGGAATTTGTATGGATAAAATAACTTTACCAAAATCGTGCAAAAGACCGGAAAGTATATACTCTTCAAGTTCTTTAATTTTTAAATGCTGCGCAATGACCTTACATGCAGCAGAACAGCCCACAGAGTGCTCCCAAAGTCCCTTCATTTGCTTTGAGACAATTTCAAAAACAACAGTAGAAAGCAAAAGCCCGTGTACAGCATTTACACCTAATAAAATAAGCGCATTATGAATAGAAACAATACGCCTTGGAAAGCCATACACCGGAGAGTTTACAAGCTTTAGCACTTTTGCGCTCAAGCTTTGGTCTTGCGTAATAAGTTCTGCAACCTTGGCAAGATTAGTCCTATTACCATCCATAAGTGCGGTAATTTTTTGCAAGGCAATAGGCAAGGTAGGGATACTTTTTACAGCAAGCACCATTCCTTTATAACTTGTGGTTAAATCACTAATATTACTCATATTAAACTATGCTTCTCATGGCTAAACGCGTTCTTGAAAATGTTTTTTTAAAAAAGCTTCAATAGTTCGCATAAAAATACTTTGTTGCTGATTTCTAAATAAATGTGGAAGCCTTTTAAGGCGATCGGCTGCATTATAGCTTTGTGGCGCACCGGCAACTGGTCTTCCAAGAACGTGTAAGGTATAAATCCCAAGAGAATGACATTGCGAAATAGTCTTCTCGGTGAGAGGAGTACCAGCTTCGGCGATTATATCGCCTCCGGTATTGCGCAATCTACAGCCCAAAACCATATTAGGTTTGGCATCTTCAATTTGAATATTCTGCATAACTTTTCTTTCTATAAATTTATACTACAGTATCACGTACATCCAGTACATTAACGACAAGTACTACAAAATAACCTCTTTGTATATATCTTAGAGCTCAAATTTTTAAAAAAAAATAAAACACTGATTTTATAGATTTTATTTGCTTTTAAATGTAATTTATCATCTTTAGCCCGCGCACAATGCCTTATAATTACCTCCATGCTCTTTGCTAATCATTTGTAATAGTTCCATCTCTATAAGTATAGCTTGTACATGCGAAACAGGCTTATCAAGACGCATACATAAGGTATCAATATGACATAAACCTTCTGTATGTAAAACTTTTATTATATTTTTCATTTCTTCTTGTTCTTCAGGCGAAAAACTTTCTATATTCACATTGGATACATATTCGTCGATAGTATTTTGATCAACAGTTGTAAAAGATGTATTTTGGTTAATTATCGAATTATTTGAAAGAGTAACTAGATCAACTTGTCGTTCATTACTTGAAATATGGTTTTGCAAAAGAGGAGCTAAATCATATAAAATGTCTTCGCTATTAAAAACAGCCTTAGCACCTTGGCGAATAAGCTCCTGACATCCTTGCGAAATAGACGCAGTTGCAGGGCCAGGTATGGCATATACTTCTCTATTTTGCTCAAGGGCCAGCCTTGCTGTGATGAGGCTTCCGCTATTACGCATGCCTTCTACCACAAGCACGCCAAGACACAGACCACTAACTATTCGATTTCGTATCGGAAAATTTGAACCCACAGGTTCTGTACGGGGAGAAAATTCAGAAAATAAGAGCCCATGTTCAACAAGATTCTTATAGACGTCTTCGTTACTAGTTGGGTAAATATAGTCAATACCAGTACCAAGTACTCCAATACTTCTACCCACTTGCGACAAAGCCGCCACATGCGCCACTCGATCAATGCCTTGAGCCATGCCAGAAACTATGCTAATTCCGGCTTTGGAGAGTTCACGGGCAATACTTCCCGCCACTTGCACTCCTTCTGAACTGCATTGACGCGAGCCAACTATGGCAAAACACGGTGCAGAGCACAGGGACAAGTCTCCCCTATAATAAAGAATGCTTGGGGCATCAATGAGCGAGCGTAAAAGCTTTGGATAAAAAGTATCTTTCCAAAGCAAAATACGCCCCGAGCACCTTTGGGCAGCTCGCCATTCAATGGTGGCTCCTTCTCTCCAAGCATCAGTTTTTACAAGCCTTGCTTTATCAGCGGCAACTTTTGCATCCTGCCAAAAAGAAGTATTTTCAAGCGCCGTATAGGCAGAGCCAAAATAATTGAGCAAGCGAGTTATCGAACGCGGGCCAATACCCTTAGTGTATTTCAAGGCCAGTGTTGCCCAGTATTCAACCCTGTCCGCGTCTGAAAATTCTTGCCACGGATGCATACTAAAGTTTTTTGGAGCGAGCTACTCTGGCAGCATTTGAACGTGGAAAGGTTGATACCAAAGTCTGATAATGTACTTTGGCGTTTTCAACATCACCAAGTCTTTGATACGTCATGCCAGCCTTTAGCAAAGCATCAGGGCTTTTATGATGTCTTGGATAGTTGGTCGTAATATACTTAAAGGCCGCCAACGCATCATTAAAATTCCCCTGAGCATAAAAGCTCTCACCTATCCAATAATAGGCATTGGGCACAAGGCTACTTTGCGGATAGGTGCTCAAAAAAGCTTGAAATCTATCCCTACCGGCTTGATATTGGCCGCTTCTTACAAGATTAAGAGCCTGTGAATATGCGCCCTTTTCTCCTGCAACTGCAGGAGCCGGAGCAGCGGCAGCCGCACTTTGTGGTGCTGTGGGTGAATAAGGTTGAGCCCTTTCTTGCGGCGGCAATAAAGGCGCACCGGCAGGGGGCATTTGTGGCGCTTGGCTTGCCACTATGCCGGCAGATTTTGGGGCAGCCGAACTATTGGGCATATTATTTTGTGCTGCAGGTGTATAGACTGCGGTCTCAGGAGGTAAAGCTAAATTATCACCGGCAGTTAAAGTTTGCTTTGTGCTATCTGCTTTTTGCAAACCTGAATTTGGATCAAGCTTACCCATAGGTGCTTTAGGAGAGGTATTAGGCGCAGGAACTACCGCGGCAGTCGCGCCAGTCGCGGCAGTTGCAGCCGGGGCTGAAGTAGAAGGACGAGGAGCAACAGCACGTGGCTGGGTATTGGTTTTAGGGCTCACATAGGCTACAGGTGCTGGACCTTGCGCAGTCTGCGCCGTGGGGTGGGCGGTCATACCTGTCTTCTGCCCTCTTCTGTTACGCACCTCATACACTTGCTCTTGACCTGCTTTAACTTCAAGCCCTAAAGCGAGCACCCTTCCTTCAATAGTGGAGACTCTTTGTCCAAGAGCGTCAATGGCTTGTGTATTACTTTGTGTTGGACTTTGCGTTTTAGAATTTGCACAACCAACACAAAAAAGTCCCATTAAAACTAATGCTGACATTTTTTTTAATGTATTTCCTGATACTTGCTTATGTTTTATCTGCATTTTAACCCCATTTTGCATTCCTTGCATAGTCCTACCCTCCATAATATATTAGCATTATGCCATATTTTATAATTTTTTTCAAGACATCTTGCACTTCAAGATAAATTAAGGCACATATACGCCACACCATATGGAGAAAAAACATGGACTTTAGCACTATACCTTGGCAAGAAGTAGGCAGTTATTCACTTATCATTTTGTGCTCATTGGCTTTTTTAAGCCTTATCGGCATGCCTTTTATGGCCATTGCCGGACAAACCCTTTCATTAATACGTGAAAGATCTTCCTACGCTAAATGCGCCAAGCAAATAACCTTGCTTGCCCTTTACCTTGGATGGATTTTATGCTTCGTTGCTTTTATCCCTCTCTGGTTACGTTTAAGTCCTTCAATTTTATCCCTTATGCATAATCAAGAAAGCATTGCACAAGGACTGCCATTTATGGCGTATTTTGAGCCAATTCTTACTTCAATATATCTACAAGTGCATGTATATACATTTCTTTTGTTGCTTGCAGCCACTATTTTAATCAGTGTTTTTTACGGTTACTGGTCAGTATGGAAGCAACACAGATTGTTTTTACAGTGTTTAGCCATCGTTGCAGGTTGCTGGTATGCCATGGCACTCTATTGTGTTTTATGCATTATTCATGCCGATGCACTTTTTGCCCTCGGTACCGAACACACTCAAAGCCTGAATAACTTTTTAACTCCAAACTTTGGCACAAGTATTTGGAATGTCATGCCATACATACTGCCATTAAGCTTTTCTTTTGCCGCAGGTTTTTCCGCTGTCTGGCTTCTTATTCGTCGCAACCGTGATGACTTTGGGCGTGATTATTATGCACAAATGCTCCCTTGGTGCGCCGCATGGGCACGCAATGCTTGGTTAGTATTTTGGATAATACTTCTAATTATCACAGGCCTACAATGGGTTAATTTATTAACACAAGAAAATTACTTAACAAATCCTGAATTTTTACGCTCTATGGGATTTTTAATTATGTGGCTTATTCCCGGTATTCTTTGGGCCATGGTTGTAAAAAGCGCCTACCCCCTACGCCACAAAGCAACTCTCATTTTAGCGTTTATTTTCGCTTTATGCGTTATAATTCCTTTATATTCAGTAGTATAGTTTTTTCTGAGGGGAACCTTTTGTGGAACAAAAGGTTCCCCTCAGACCCCCCTCCAAAAAACTTTAAATGCGGCATTACTCTATTTTTAATGACATATTATACCGCTATCAAAATAAAATCATTAAGAATTATAACAAATCACCACTTTTCAACTTGTTGAAAAGTGGTGCATTAGGGTTTCCAAAGGGGATTATCCCCTTTGGCGGGGTGGAGGGGCAGAGCCCCTC
>CAYJHU010000134.1:0-6906 GCA_964369655.1 uncultured Desulfovibrionaceae bacterium
TAATTAGAAAATTTCACAACAGCCTTAAAGCCGGGCTTAAGTTCAAATTGTGGGTTTGGAATAGTCAATTGCACAGTAAAGTATGATGCAGACTCAACTTTAAGATCAGAACTTGTCCAAGAAATTTGTGACACTGTGGCCTTAAACATTTTATCTTGCAGTGAAGGAATGGTTACCATGGCTTCATTGCCCACTTTAATTTGAGCAATTTCTCCTTCATATACTTGTACTTGTATAAGCATTGGATCCATCTTGCCAATCAATATGGGAGTACTGCCTGCGGCAATATTTTGTCCGGGCTGAAGTTGAGTATCTATAGAAAGCACATGCCCGCTCATGGGAGCAGTCAGCACAAGCTCCTTAGGTAAGAGCATATTTGCTGTGATGGTTTGCCCGTAATATGTACCAAGCTCTTCTAATCTTTGCTCAAAAATTTGCTCTTCTTTTTGTAAAGTTTGCTGCATTAGGGCTATGCGTTGCTCTAACAATTGCACCTCCGAAGAGCTGCGCACTGAAGCCTGACTTGATGCAAGCCCTGCTGCTGCCAGTTGGCGTGAAACATTACTTTGCGCCCTAAGCGACGTAAGCTGGCTTTGCAAGGCTAAAATCTGTGCTTTGGTATTTTCAGTACCGGCCCCGTTAAGCATTTCTTTTTCTAAGTTTCTTTGGGCTTCATCAGTCAGCACATAACGCATAAGTATTGAATTTTCATTAACTTGCTGCCCAGGCTTTACAAGGACTTCCTTTACAATACCATTAAAGGGAAGCGCCTCAGAGCGTGTGACTGGGCTAAATACTTTTCCGCTGAGAATAGTTGTTTGCTCTGCGGCTATTGCAATTTGTAGCGTTGTATGTGCAATCAACACAGTGAGAAAGCACATTAAAAAGATACGTAAATTTTTCATAACTAATAAAGCTCCCGAGCTGGTTGACCGATATAGCGCTCTTTAAGTACGCCTGCCACGTCCATCCATGCAAGTTGTGCCAATTTATAATCCAATTCCGCACTTACTTGTGCTATTTTTGCAGCATTAAGTGCCTCTTGAGCGCTGGCTAATGCAGGAAAGTCAATGGTGCCGGCGCTAAAGTTAATTTGTGCTTCTTTAGCTTTCATGCTGGCAACTTCTAAACCAGTTTTAGAAATTTTAAGTGATGTTTCGGCCAATTGGACTTTTTGCTTGGCCTCAATCCAAATATTTGAATACTTTGTGCGCGCACGTCTTTGTTCTTGGAAGGCTTTGGCCTTTTCCATACGTGCTGTTTGTACACCGCGATATCTACGTCCCCAATCGATGAGGGGAAAATCAAGAGACAGATGCAAGAACGTGTCATCTGTACCATTTACAGGCTGGTATTGCCCTGCAGGAGGGGATTGATTTACAGAAAAGGTCATGCTGGGGACATATTCTGCCCATGCAACCAAGATATTAAAATCTCTAAGTTTAACCTGAGCGCGAAGCAAAAGCTCATCTTCTGTGAGGATCCAGCGATTTTCCCAATTAAGGCTGTCGCCATTAAATCCGGCCAGGATAGCGTTAGCATCCTTGGTATTAAGATTCATCTTGTGCATGGATTCAACGCCGGCGAGTGATTTAAGCTCAGTACGAAGCATGGTGTTTTCAATCTTGGTGCGCTCTACTTTTAACTCAGCTTCGCGTTCGCGCTGTATAGCAAGATTTAGGGCAACGCCGCGGCTTCCGTCAGCAGCTTCTACTTTTTTCCAGTATGCGGTGACTTTTTTTGTCAAAGGCAAAAGCTCTTGTTGAATTTCAAGTATTTGTCTTTGAGCGTCGAGACGCTGATAAATTTCTGCTATTTCAGTGATTACTTCGCCAACAGCCTTACGGTGGGTGGAAATTGCAAGATTATAAAGCACCTTACGGGCTTGGTGATTAAAGTACGTCTCTACAGGGTTTGGGAAAGTGGCGTAAAAACCTACATCAAATTCAGTTTTACCATAGTTGGCAGGCGTATCATTTCTATTTTTATTAAATGCTGTTAGGTTATTAGAAATAGTTACGCGCATTCTTGGCTCGGGTAAGTATTCCCAAACTGCACTGGTTAAATCCAGCTTCTTTATTTCTATATCCACAGCCGAATCCACAAGAGCGGGGGACTGCTGTATACTCAAAAACACACAGTCTTCGAAGGAAAACTCTTTTTGCGCATTGTATAAATTAGGTACGGCAGATTGGAGCTTGCTCTTATTTTCGATGGGTACGCCCGGAGACTCTTCCAGCCAATGTCTGGCAGGGAGGGTGGGGGCGGAAATACCTGCTTTTGAAGATGCACATCCTGCCAGAGTTCCTGCCACAAGCAAGGGCATGGCACAGGCGGCTAATTTAGTATACCAAGTTTTGGGCTTAAGGCTTGAGAGCGAAGCGTTCTTTCTGCTCGTCACACGCATATGTAAATCCTTAAATTTCTTTCTTTATATAGTGCATATTTTGCACAGTGAAAAGCACAGTGCCGTTGCTATCTGTAGCTTGACCATTCATTGTATAACCAGCTTCACTAAGGACGCTTTGCCATGAAAATTGTAGTTCTTTTTCTTCTTCAAGAAAATCAGCAACACAGTGCGCATGCTCAATACTCTTAAGAGTATATTGCTCATGCGCTTTATTTTCACACGCTACCTCTTGCAAATAAGCAATACACAAAGCTAAATCTGTATATTGTATTCCATTTGTACAGCACGGACTATGCCACAAGCTTTGCTGTTTGGCAAATTCTTTCAGCTTTGTCGAGTGTATTTTTTTGTCTGAAAAATCTTTATCTTGCGACAAAAGAGACGCTAGTGGACGAGTTTTTTTTCCGCATGAATGCAAAAGAAAATTCGCGTTCGCACATGGCAGGTAGTTTTCGGTACGCCTACCATACACGCACAGTTCACGCATTGAAAAATTCGTCTGACAATAAAGCTCTTCGCCTTGCAATGCCCCTTGCACAAAAAAACTCCCCTCACGGGTTATTCCTTTTTGAGCACTTAAAACATTTTTGCTTAGCGCAGTGTCATCAAACTCTAGCTTATCAAATCCGCAAAATTCCCATTTTGGAAAAATCGCATTAACGCTTGTCTGCATACTTTGCAAAAGAGTATACAAATTCAAGCTATTCGCAGTATTTTTTTCTTGCGTAGTATCATCACTTAAACCTGCAAAGCTAGAAAATTGTTCATCCGCCTGAAAGTATATATTTTTTGTGGCTGCATTTTTTGTCTTAGCGTAAGCTACAACAATATTTTCAAGTTGTTTGCGTAAGTTAGGATAAAGCCAAGGGCGTAAAGTCGCAGTTTTTGGTAAGGAAATTATCAAAGAATTAATACTTTCTGACGAATTCTCCAAAAAGTCCAAGGCCTTTTCTGTATTTTCTGCTAAATGAACATCTGCCATAGCTTGTAAAATAGGCAGTGCTCCTTCTGGACATGCCCCCACCACAAGAGCCGGCAAAGGGGGTGTAATAGGCGTTAAGCCGTGAGCTTTTTCAAAGCACAGCTCCAAAATATTTTGAAACTTTTCAGTTCTTAAGGAAGAGCTCTCATCACTCAAGTCTACAAGAGGCGAAGCTCCGTTTTTTTCTCGCAATCTTGCTACAACATTGGCTAAATCTAAAATTGTTGCCACATGCATTACATCTTCAAATTGCAAGGTAATGCCAAAATTTTTCTCAAAAGCATAAAGCATGGCAGGAAAACGATTGGAGCGCATGGCTAAATCATGGCGAAGATCCATATGCGGATGTAACTTTTCAGCATCAACATCGGTTGCCTCAGCCAAAATGGGCAAAATATCCAGCACCTGAGGCGGCATTTTTGGAGGAGGCATTTTTGCAGAAGGAGTTACCTTGGGGGCAGGGCTTGGGCTTTGCGCTGGTATTGCTGCTTTTGCAGAAAAGCTTGCGGGCACAGCATGCAAATTCCTCACCGGAATATGCCCAAGGGCAAAAAGTGCGGCCACTGCCGAGCGCATGGAGGCAACTTCATTATTTTTTTGAGTTACGGCAATGCAAACAGCTTGCGGCTCTATCTCTCTGGTAAGATTACACACATTATCAGCAGAACCAAGCTCCACAAAGTGCCGAATATTATACGTATTCCACATGGTATGCACGCAGTCCACCCAGCGCACAGTATTTTCATCAAGGTCGGCAATATATTCGCAGATGCCAACCTTGTCCGAAGGGTAAATGTCGGCAGTTACATTACTTATGATGGGCAACTTTGGAGAATTGATGGGTAATCCCATCAATTCGTCAAGGGCACTTTGGCGCAAGACGTGCAAATGCGGGTGATGAAAAGCCATATTGATAGGAAGCACAATGGCCGGACATTTTTCTTTACGCAAAGCGCGCTTGGCCTCGGACAGCGTATCTTTTTTACCACCCAAAATATATTGTTTTGGCGTATTTTGATTGCAAATATGCAAATCGGGGAAAATGGCTTGAATTCTTTGCACCGTTTCAATGGTGCCATATACCGCCATCATGCCCATATCGCTTTCGGCATTTTTCTCAAGTCCATCGATGTACACAGCTCGCCTATCAAAGACTTGCCATGCCGTTTCAGTGTCATAAACTCCTGCAAAACAAAGAGAAATTATTTCTCCAAGACTGTGCCCCGACATAATGTTGGGCTTAAAGCCAAGAGACTCCAAATACTTCGCCTGAGCATATTCTACAAAAAACAAATATGGCAGTTGCCAGCGCGATTGCGTAAGTTTTTCCATATCGGTTTCGTCCATAAGAGATAAAATATCCCATGTGGCAAAACCTGCAATTTCATCCATCGCCGCACGCGCCGCAGGAAAAGTATCATACAAAGCCCGACCAAGCCCTGGCCATACCGTCCCCATGCCTCCGCAAGTGATGGCAACATTTGGAGCCGCACTGTCTTTTGCAAGCCAAAGCCCTTTATCTTGCAAAGCAAGAAAATCCTCTTCACTTGGCGCCATGGGCAAATTTGTTAACTCTTTGCGAAAATTCGGTGTTGTTGCTCCAAGGCGATAACTTTGCCCTTGATGGATAAGAGTAGAGAAATACACACCATTTTCTGTATATTCTTGGCTAAAAGTATTTTCGTCGGTAAGTGTAGTGTTTGACATTGAAAACGTATTTTCCTTTAAGTTCGATGCTACCCTAAAAATAAATAACTTTTTTTGCGCTTCTATGGGCTGATTTTATACATTAAAGAATATTTGTCTTTTTGTCTAGGGCATTAAGCTATGGCATAATTTATGCTTTATATCATAAGATAATACTGAATCAGGAATTTTTTACCACCAAGAGAACATGTATGCCAAAAGAAATATGTATAATTCATGCCAATTGTCAGGGTGACAGTTTGCAATTTTTATTGCTCTCCACCCCAAGCTTTGCGCAAAAATTTACCATTCACAAGTACACAAATTACTTGCGTGAGGGACTTGATAGTGAGTTTTTGCATACATCTAAGCTCTTTTTATATCAAGAATTAAGCGAAACATGGGGTGAGCTTGGCTCCCATGCACTTATGCAAAAACTCTCGCCGCAAGCACAAACCTTGCAAATTCCCAATATGTTTTTCAATGGATATTGGCCGCTGTGGACCAATGCCACCTTTATGGCCTATGGCGATACTTTGCTGGAAGAGCTTTGCGCACGCGGCTTAAGTACGCAAGAAATTGTGCAAATTTATTTGCGTGGTTCTTTATTAAAAAGTTATGACCTTGCAGGCTTACGCCAAAAATCATACGAAAAAGAAGTTCTCAAAGAAAAAAATCTCAGCATAAAAACCCTGCCCCTCATAGAAGAGCTTTGGCAAGAAGAACAGCTCTTTTATACCGTCAATCACCCTGCCCCGCGCCTGAGTTTATATGTGGCTGACTCAGTTTTACAGCATTTAGGACTGGGCACAGTACCGCACAGTGTGCGCAAGCAATATATGAATACATTTGAAGAGTTTATCCAACCTATTCATCCTTATATTGGCGCTGAATATAAACTTCCTTTTGCCACGCCCGACCGACTTTATCCGGTTTACGGACAAGAAATGAATTTTGCTAGCTATGTAAACGCTTATGTTCATTGCCGTTTGCAAAGCGGTGAAGACTCTGTTAGGGATTTTGTAGTATATCTTCACCTTTTGGCAGAAAGAGCAAAAAAAATATGTGCGGCATAAAAAAATACTTGGTTGTACGAGCTTCAGGCGGCCTGGCTAATCGCTTATTGGCCCTTTTGGGTGGCATGGCTTTTTGCCTGCTCACCAATCGAGTCTTATGTGTAGACTGGCGCGACAGCTTGTATTCCGATGATTTGAGCAATGTTTTTCCCCAATGGTTTGAAATCCATAATCTTCAATATGCCGAGGTAGAAGAAGTACTTACGGCCTTTGAACAAGGGCTAAAGCTCTCTCCGCCATTTTGGGAAGAGTATTTACCTGACGCAGTGGCTGTGGAATATCTTTTTGCCGGCAATGAACATATGAGCGCCGAGGGTAAAGCCAAAAGCTCCTACGACATCACACAAGACATGGAAATTCATGAAAATTCTGCACCAATCGTCGTGCATTGGGGTTACAATATTTCTAGCCTGAAGGCACTTTGCCCCCTGCTTGGGCAAAAATTCCCCCATCTTGCAGACTTAAGCCTTGAGGCCGTAGCTCAATATTTACTGACGCATCACTTGCGCCCGCGCCCTGAGATTTTAGAGGCCGTGCAAGCTTTTTATGCTGAGCATTTTACCCAAAAACCCATTGGAATTCATATTAGACACAGCGATTTACAAAGCCCCCTCCCCCAAATGCTTGAGAAACTCCAAGAAGTGCATAGTGAGGGCGATGCCATTTTTTTATGCACGGACAATGAGCTGGTGGAAAAAATGGTTAAGCGCATTTATCCGCACTGTATTGTGCGAAAAAAAGATTTTCAAGGT
>CAYJHU010000135.1:0-6904 GCA_964369655.1 uncultured Desulfovibrionaceae bacterium
CGAGCCTTACGGATATCGTGCGCCTAGGCGTCCCCTCCCCCAAAAAATACACAAATAAAACTTGTCAATACATACCATTATATATAAGCTATCTCTATGATTAACCATAATTCTTTTATTTTAATACTATAGGGGATTTATTATGTTAGCAGAGCTTTTTACCGCGCACTCTGCAGCGCAATCCATCTTGGTATTGGCGCTTTGTGTTATTACGGGCCTTTTGCTTGGGCATATAAAAATTGGCACCATCAGCCTTGGGGTTGGCGGCGTCCTTTTTAGTAGTATTGCCATGGGACATATGGGTTTGATAATTGATTCACATGTTTTACATTTTGCACGTGAGTTTGGCCTTATTCTCTTTGTCTATTCCATTGGCATGCAGGTGGGGCCGGGCTTTGTTGAGTCTTTAAAACGTAATGGATTGCGCTTAAACTTGCTTGCTGCATTTATTGTATGCTCAGGCACTGTGATTGCAGGGGTGTGCTTTATAGTGTTTGACATTCCAATAGCTGTTATTACAGGACTTTACAGCGGAGCAGTCACCAACACACCTTCTTTGGCAGCCTCCACTCAAATGTTTAGTGATTTATTACCTGACGCTCAAAACGCTGCTGAATATGTCAGTCAGGCTGGTCTTGGTTATGCGGCGGCCTATCCTTTTGGTATTATGGGTATTATTCTAATCATGGTCTTGGTGCGTTTTATCTTTCGCATTGATATTGCAAAAGAAAATGCCAACATGGAAGAGATCAACAATGCCAGTAAGCCACACGTCAACTATCTTACTGTTGAAATTACCAATGAAGCCATCATTGGTAAACGCCTTGATTCTGTGAAGGCCTTGCAAAAGCTTGACGTTGTTTTCTCGCGAGTGGAGCAAATGCGCGGTGTTATGCATACGCCAAAGCCAGGTACAATTTTAACGAAAGGGACCTTATTGCATGCTGTTGGTGATGCCGATGAGCTTGAAAAGCTTCTTGA
The DNA here is from genome assembly GCA_964369655.1 of uncultured Desulfovibrionaceae bacterium. Lineage (GTDB taxonomy): Bacteria > Desulfobacterota > Desulfovibrionia > Desulfovibrionales > Desulfovibrionaceae > CAYJAD01. Next base: position 982 of record CAYJHU010000135.1, read on the forward strand.
AATTGCTGGTAAAAAGTCAGAAATTGACTTGCACACCATTGAGGGCAGCTTAAAAATTGCCGATATTATGGTAACTAGACACTCTCTTGCCGGTAAAAGCATCAAAAAGCTAGAGCTTGGGGCAGAGGTTGGGATTATTCCCACGCGCGTCATTCGTTCTGGCTTTGAGTTTACGGCAACGCCCAACACCATTGTGCACTTTGGCGATATTTTGCGTATTGTTTCAGACTCAGAAGGGATTTTTGCGGCGCGCAGATTTCTTGGTGATTCGTTAAGAACATTGGAGCATCCGCAGGTAATTCCGCTTTTTGCTGCAATTTTTATTGGAATTTTATTTGGAAGTATTCCTATTTTCATCCCTGGTCTTCCGGCTGGCTTAAAGCTTGGCCTTGCGGGCGGCCCTCTCATTATAGCAATTATTTTTAGTCGCTTACATAAAATTGGCGGTATGGTCTGCTATATAGCGCCAAGTGCAAGTCTTATGATCCGAGAAATGGGTATTTCGCTTTTTCTGGCGGCGGTGGGTCTTAATGCAGGGCCGGGCTTTGTGCCCATGATTGTTGAGGGGCATGGTTTGTACTGGATGGCCATAGGTTCGCTCATTACTTTTATTCCGCTCATAGTTACGGCGCTCTTTGCGTGGATTGTATTAAAATGCAACTATCCCACCGTGTGCGGCTTGCTAGCCGGAAGTATGACCGATCCTCCGGCTTTGGCTTTTTCAAGCCAGATTTTGGGCACGGACTCATCGGCTTCGGTGTATGCCACAGTGTATCCACTGACCATGATTTTGCGAATTTTTACCGCGCAGCTTTTGGTATTATTTTTGTTTCAATATTCGTCTTAGTTCGTAATAGGCGCTAGGCTTAAATGTCTTTGCATTTTGCGCCATTGCCAGGGTTCTGTTGCGTGTTCGCGCCAGAGCCCCTTGGATTCCTCTTTGGCAGCCAGTTGCAAGTCCTCCCACTGCGTGCATAGCTCTAACTTACAATACCTCGGATAAACCCAAGCAAGGCCATTTTTGATTATTTCATCTTGAATGGTACGGTTTTGCACCTGTGCGACCTGTGCGCCCTGTGCGCCCTGTGCGCCCTGTGCAGTGGAGGAGTGTGAACTGGCTAGGCGCACTAGAGCCACCACGCGCCCATAGCGATCTTTGTCCAAAATTTGCAAAATTACTTTTTTGTGCAAAAGTTTTTTTTGCAGAAATTTTTTGGCTTTTCCCCCAAAAGCTTGCCTTTTCTCAGGCGCATCAATGCCATACAATCGCACTTTCACCTTTTTTTGCCCTACTGAAACTGTAATAGTATCTCCATCACTTACCTTGGTGCAATATCCCGTAACAGCAGGATAATTGTTTTTTTTGCTAGATTTTTTTTCGCACAGGTTACACGCGGTATGATATTTTTGAATAGCATCCTGCATGTCTAAGCGAATAGCTTTCTTTGCACGCTTCAGCACAGGACAAGATTCAAAGCTATGATATTTTTGCCCTGTTGGAGTGACGAAAGCTTGAGAAAAAGCTGTGCCACATAAAATCATTATTAATACTATGTTATATATTATAAAACGCATAAAAAAACCAATCCTATATTATTATATATAAAACTATATAAGTTCATATAGGATTTTGTAAAGCCAAAAGCCATAGCTTTTTGCTTTGCAGCTCATACAGTAGAAATGATTGAATTTCAAGCGAAAATACGGAAGGTTATTTGATTTGTGAAAGAGGGAAATATTAGCATTAATGCAAATTAGCAGTTAAGAATGCAATATTATCGCGAGGGGAATCTAAGGGATTGCTTCAATTTCTCGATGGGAAAGAGCATCCCCTCCTGATATTTCTTTACTGAACGCGCGTTATAACAATGGTTCTTGGAGTATTATCCACAAGTGTCATGCCCTCAGGCAAAACAAATTGTAAGGCTGCCGGTGCACTATTGCCCACTTCCAACGTGGAGGGCGTAACTTGCGCAACAGCAGAGTCTAGGTATTTTTTATCCTTGAATAAGCCTTCGGGAATTTCCACCATGAAGGTAATTGTTTGAGGATCAACGGTAAAATTGTTCTTAGGGCCATTAATACTCACAGGGCGAGTTATTTCCTTTTGCACGCGTTTGCTGGCAACTGTGTAGGTAATTTCAACTGAACTTGGACTTACACTGGTATATTTTTCTGGCACGACAAGGGGAAAATTCTTTGTATACGTGCCGGCTTTTTCTTTTGGGTCAATGCGCACATCAAGCTCAACATTTTTTTTCTTGGTAACTGTGCTCTTAGGCCCTTTGACTATGGCATTGCTTGGCGTAAGATTTACATCCACCACCTTAAAAGCAGCATCACTTAAAGACACATCAAGATGCGGCACAATGGCAAGGGTGCGCTCCACAACCTGCTCGGTAGTAATGGAAAGGTGAGTGGGTTCTATTTCCAGCACTTCAAAGGCACGATAGTGATTTCCCCATGTTTCCTTAGCGAAAGGAATAATATTTTTGCCGACGCGTAAAGTTGCTAAATCCATAACAATAGAAGGATTTTTGGCATTTTGAGTAGAAAGTAAGGTTTTTGGCCCGCGTATTTGCACATCAATATGCGGGATAAGGCCATCGACAACCACCAAATCTTCAGGGATATTTTGATAATCTATCAAAACACGCATATAAACATCTGTGCTATTTCCGATACTTATAATATACCACGCGCCAATAGAAATGATAAGAGAAATTAACAATACAGCATAATTAATTCTTCTGATGGATTCAAATGTGGGAAAACTAAAGCGCATCGTTAATCATCTCCCGTAATTTTGCCGGAGTTACCTTCACCACGAGGCTTCCCTTCAAGGCAACAGAAATTTCTCCGCGTTCTTCGGAAACAACTATGGCAAGGGCGTCAGTTTCTTCTGTAATACCAATGGCTGCACGGTGACGGGTTCCAAAGTTTTTATCCTTTACCACCGCCAAAGGCAAAATACATGAAGCTGCCGATAAACGCCCATTGATGATTATAACAGCCCCATCATGCAAAGGACATGGCTCCCAAAAAAGTGTCATCAGTAATTTTTTGGAAATAATTGCATCAATGGCAACGCCCTCTTGGCGCACCATATCCTTGAGCGGCAAAGAGCGTTGAATGATAATTAATGCACCCATGCGCAAACGCGCCATCTCTGTACAGGCAAGGACTATTTCTTCTACAATATCATGGCGTAAGGTGGATTTTCCCCAAAAATATCTGGCTCCCATCTCTCCAAGAGCCTGACGTATATCCTTTTGAAATAAAATAATAAGCACAATAAAGAGCGAGCCTACAATGTATTCCAAAAACCATTGCACCGCATACAGCTCAAGACGTAAGGAGATAAAATATAAGACAATCAAAAGGCCAAGGCCAAGCAGGGTCGCCAGCGCACGCGTCCCCTTAATAAGCATGATGCCCTTATAGATAATAAAGGTGATTATTAAAACGTCTAGAATATCGCGCCAGTTAATGGTTCTGTGGATATCAAAGGAGTGAAAAACGTCAAACATAGCCAGTTCCGGTACTGATTAAAGTATAAAAGGATTCTACTGCATCATTTTTGTAAGCCCTAGGGCACGGGCACATTTTTGCACATGGTGCACCCTATGATAACAAATACCTCGCATTCCAAGCAAAGCAGTTGCAATAGCTGTGGCTTCAGCGCGTGTTTCCATATCTTTTGCATCAAGCGCTAAATAGCCATGCAAAAAGGATTTCATGGAAATAGCCGCTAAAATTGGCCTGCCAAATTGCTTAAAAATATGCATATTCCGCATAAGTTCTAAGTTCTGCTCAAGGCTTTTCCCAAAACCAATGCCCACATCAAGCAAAATATTTTCTTCGGGAAGTCCCGCGGCCGTGAGCCTGCTAAGCTCTTTTTCAAAAAATCTTTGTACAACATCAAGAATATTATCTGTGCTAATACACTCTTGCATAATCTCAGGACGTGCTGTGCTGTGCATCAGCACATATCCTGGCTTATATTCAGCAATAACTTCAAGCAATTCCGGTTCAAAAGCGCAAGCAGAAATATCATTGATACATTCCGCGCCAAGCTCAAGCACCGCGCGCGCTGTTTCAGCATGATAGGTATCCACCGACACCAATGGCGCCGCGCTCTCTTGCCCCTCAGCGGCAGTACCCACCCAAGTTTGCGCAAACAAAGAGGTCAGCACAGGCAGTAATCTTTGCAATTCTTCTTGCGCTGTGAGTGGCTGAGCCCCCGGACGCGAGGATTCAGCGCCCACATCCAAAATCTGCGCCCCCTCAGCTACCAAAGTTTTTGCATGTGCAAGGGCTTTTTCCGCTTGAATAAATTGTCCCCCGTCTGAAAAAGAGTCAGGGGTAACATTTATTATTCCCATAAGTGCGTAGGGGTTTGGAGTAAACTTCCGCCCCCCGCGCACTGTCCAAGTATTAGAAGATGCCTGCGCTGTTGCAGTCATTATGCATCTTTTTTTGTAGTATCAGCCTCAGAAGAACTTTGCTCAGTATCTTCAGCTTTTTGTGCATCGTCTTGCTGATCTACCTTGCTACCTTCTTCTTCGGAAGCAGGTTTTTCTGCAGAGGGTTCTTCTTGCACATCATCAAAGATAAAGTCCTTATCTTCTTCGGCTTTATTTTCAGCAGCCTTAGCTTTTTTACCATTGGCTTTTAAGTCAAGCGGAGGCAAGGGTTTATCCTCAAGGATAAGCTCAATATCGTCACCGCTGATGGTTTCACGCTCAAGCAAGGCTTCAGCAATAGCATGCAAATGCTTAATATTTTCTTGCAAAAGATCATGGCAACGCTTGCGTGCTTCGCTAATAATATCTTTAACTTCTTGGTCCACAATGCGTGCTGTTTCTTCGCTAAAATTCTTATTTTGCACCCATTCGCGCCCAATAAAAACTTCTTCGCCAGTTTCGCCAATGGCAAGAGGCCCTACGATATCACTCATGCCCCATTCGCACACCATCTTACGTGCCATGCGTGTGACACGCTCAATATCATTGCCCGCGCCGGTGGTAATATCATCAAAAATAATTTCTTCAGCCACACGTCCGCCAAGCAATACCACCAAGGTATTTTTAAGGTAACCGCGTGAATAGCCATGTCTATCTTCTACTGGAAGTTGCATGGTCACACCAAGGGCGCGCCCGCGCGGAATGATGGTCACCTTATGCACAGGGTCAGTCTTAGGCAATAAACGCGCCGCAAGAGCGTGTCCTGCTTCATGGTAGGCAGTGATGCGCTTTTCCTCATCGGAAAGAATCAAGCTGCGTCTTTCACGCCCCATGAGCACCTTATCCTTAGCCCATTCAAAATGCGCCATGGTGAGGTTTTCATCATTGGCTTTGGCCGCTTGCAAGGCCGCTTCGTTCACAAGGTTTTCAAGGTCAGCACCGGAAAAACCGGGGGTACCGCGAGCCAAGGTATCAAGCTTCACATCATCAGAAAGAGGCGTGCGTCTGGTATGCACCTCAAGGATACGACGGCGTCCCTTAAGGTCAGGAGTTGGCACAATCACCTGACGGTCAAAGCGACCGGGGCGAAGCAATGCTGGATCAAGCACGTCAGGACGGTTGGTGGCGGCAATAAGGATTACACCCTCATTGGATTCAAAGCCATCCATCTCAACCAGCAATTGGTTTAGGGTTTGCTCACGTTCGTCATGACCGCCCCCAAGACCAGCACCGCGTTGACGCCCTACAGCGTCAATTTCATCAATAAAAATCAAACAAGGAGCATTTTTCTTGCCTTGGGTGAAAAGGTCACGCACACGCGATGCACCAACACCCACAAACATTTCCACAAAATCCGAGCCGGAAATGGAGAAAAAGGGCACGCCGGCTTCGCCAGCCACCGCACGGGCAAGCAAAGTTTTACCTGTTCCGGGAGGGCCCACCAAGAGCACACCCTT
>CAYJHU010000136.1:0-6884 GCA_964369655.1 uncultured Desulfovibrionaceae bacterium
CCCTTTTTCACCATAATTTTTACAAAGCCTTTGCTTTCCTCATCGGCTACGGCACGATCTATCTCTGCCATGTCTATGGAGAAAAATTCAACTTCTATCCCTTGCTTTTGAGCATCTTTTTCGTAAAGCCCCACATGCGCAATTTCAGGATCAGTGTAAGTGCACCAAGGCATAATGAGTGATGACAAGCGCTTACGCCCCATAAAAAGCGCATTTTGTACAGCAATTTGAGCGGCGGCATCGGCGGCATGGGTAAATTTCCAAGCCATGCAACAATCCCCCACAGCATAAATATCCTTATTGGTGGTGCATAAAAAATCGTCCACTTCAATACCCCTGTTAGTATAGGATACTTGGGCAGCTTCAAGTCCCATTCCTTCTACATTGGGTACGCGTCCGGCACCGATGAGGATTTCGTCTCCGGTGATGGAGATTTCTTTGCCGTTTTGTGAAACGACGAGAACCTTTTGCCCGTTTGCACCGGGATGTGCGCGTAGAGTTTCTGCATTAAGTATTACTTTAATACCTTCTTCGGCAAAAACTTCAGCAAGCAAGGCAGAGGCTTTTGGATCTTCATTGGGCAAGAAGGTAGTTTTTTGGATGATGGTGACTTTTGAGCCAAGGCGCGAAAAAGCTTGAGCAAGCTCACAGCCGATGGGGCCACCACCGATGACAATAAGCTCTTTGGGTAATGTGGTGAGATTAAAAACAGATTCATTGGTTAAAAAGCCCACTTCTGCAAGCCCTTCCACATTAGGATGCATGGCTCTTGCTCCGGAGCAAATGGCGGCTTTATGAAAATTCAAGACTTTTCCATCTACCTCTAGGGTGTTTGGACCGGTAAAAACGCCCTGCCCCCGAAAAACATCTACACCTAAATCCGTATAGCGTTTGGCGGAGTCATGCACACTGATTTGAGAACGAATGCGCCTAAGTCTTTGCATGATGCTTGGAAAATTATCTGCACTGATCTCTTTGGGACTTATGCCAAAGTGCGCGGCATGTAGCATTTCTTTGGCTAGACGTGCTGGCCGAATAAGACTTTTTGAAGGAACACAGCCTGTTACAAGGCAATCCCCCCCCATAAATCCCCGTTCCACAAGCGCCACTTTACCACCCAAGGACGCAACAATTATAGAGACAATAAGCCCTGCACTGCCACCCCCCACAGCAACCATGGAATACTTGGGAGCAGGTGTTGGATTAACCCAATCTTTGGGAGCTGTATTATCTTCTAAGGTTTGATTATATGTATCAATTGGAAATAATTCAGGAATAGACATTCATTACTCCTTTATACTTTTTTTAGCTTTACGCACAATTACAGTCAAAATGCCCAAGATAAGTACAACTATTCCTACAAGTAACCATGGTACTTCGCCCTTACTGATGGATTGTGTGATGGCATCAGTTCCAACAACAAAAAGAGCTGTTCCTGGAATAATGCAAATAAATGTCCATAATACATAAGTTAAAAAAGGCACCTTGGTAAGTCCAAATCCGTAATTAAGCAAATTGAAAGGGAAAAGCGGTACGAGTCGCGTTATGGCGACGATGATGCTGCCATTTTTTTCTGTTATGGCATCAAGTTTTTGAAATTTTTCATTTTTACCTAACCATGATTCCACAGAACCACGCAATAAGTAACGTGCTATAAGAAAACAGAGCGAAGCCCCAATGCTTGCTCCCACGATAACTACCAATACACCAAGAAGTGAGCCGAAAAGCACCCCTGCCATAATACTAAAGGCAGATCCCGGTAATGCTAAAACGGTGGCCAGCGCATAGACCAGTATGAAAATTATGGGCCCTAAGCTACCTTGAGCTTTTACCCACTCTCGGAAGGTATCAATATGTTGATCTAGCCCCAAGGAGCGTACCACGACGACAATAGTTATAAGAACAGCGACAATTGCGACTGTTTTAACCCATTTTGGCATAAAAAACTCCTTATTTATCTCCTCCACACGAAGTACCAGACACAAAGCAACTATAACAACGGTGATGCCTAAGCATGATTCGATAGCGCATCGCCTGCTCTAAGGTTGATGCTAAAGCATAGTCAGAATCATCATCCACTAAAGTGCAAGCATAAACCTGCATACGTCCGTGTTTTTTTGCTACCATCTTACTATAATTACACATAAAATTTTCTCGTTCTTCTTGTGTTTTATACATGGTCATGCATTTTTCACTGATATTTGGAGTGTTTGGTGTAGCATTTGGTTCCATAAGATTTGGAAATGATACAAAGGGCAAGGAGGCAGGTAGCCCTTTTTTGATAAAATGCCCTGCGTATGCATCATAGATAGCTTGAATATCATGTGTTTCTTGCTGTTGGCGCGCCACAGAAACCTTAAAGCCTAAAGCATGCAAGTGTGCCATACCTTCCAGTGCCTTTTCAAAAGTCCCAAGACCACGATTTATATCATGTTCATCGGCATTTGGTGAATCAAGACTCACCCGAAATGATAAGGGATGAATGCTTTGCTTAAAGGCTGCAAGCTTTGGAAGTGCTTTATGTAAAGGTGCGGTAGCGTTGGTTAAAATAAGGCATGGTGCAATATCAAGAGCGGCATCAATAATATCCGTCATATGTCCATGCACAAAAGGTTCACCACCGGTAAAGGCAATTTGCTCAACGCCAAGCTTTTTTGCTTCATCTAAAAAAGGAAGTATTTCCGATAAGGTAGGAGCCTCTAAACGCTTGTTGCCTGGCCCTGCTCCCTCAAAACAAAAGGGACAGCGTAAATTGCAATTTGTACCGGTATGGAACCAAAGTTCAGTAAGTTTTTGGGGTTGGATAAAACCACGGGATTCACCGTTATGGGTATAGCGCCAACTATCAATTTCAAGATGATAAATATTTTTGAAACCTTGCTGCATATGAACCTTCTTTTCTTAAGAATTTGCATGAGAATTAATCTCAATGATATGAGGCAATAAAAAAGTAAGTAAGGCTTTAAAGCGTGTGAGGCATTAAAATTGAAAATTTGTTTATGGGGATAGGCGTTAATTCTTGCTCTTCAAACAAATCATGTACAAAAATACATAAACAATATTTGCAAAAACTTCAAGCAAATTTTTTAACAAAAAAATAAGAATATGTTGGGGATACAACTAAAAGAATTGTTAGAGCGACTCTTTACTTTGCAACCAATACTTTAAGGTAGAATATAAAATACTGGGAGAAATAGGTTTGGTAATATGGTCATTCATGCCATGACTTAGGCTTTTTTCCTTGTCACCACTCATGGCATGCGCTGACATGGCAATGATGGGTATGTGAGCAAATTTGGGGTTTTGACGTATTTGTTTTGTGGCGGTAAGTCCGTCCATAACAGGCATTTGAATATCCATCAGCACTGCGTCATAATGTTTTTCATTTAGCATTTCAATAGCTTCCTGGCCATTATTAGCAATGTCTAGGGTATAATTTCCTTTTTTCAGGAGCTCTTCGGCAATAAGCTGATTTATTAAATTATCCTCCACCAATAACAGATGCGCATCCTTATGCTCAGTCATTATGGGCATTTCAAGTATGTCATTTTTTTCTTCTACAATACTTTCTTGGGCCAAGGGAAAAGTCACTGTAAAAATAAAACTAGATCCTTGATTTACAATACTTTCTACCCAAATACGCCCGCCCATAATCTCTACTATACGTTTTGAGATGGCAAGGCCAAGGCCAGTTCCGCCATATTTACGAGTGACAGAACTATCAGCCTGCGAGAAGGCTGAAAAAAGCTTTTTTAATTGCTCTTTGCTTAGACCTATACCAGTATCTGTGACTGCAAATTTACACTGCAACTCTTTATTAGAAATGATGTCGCTATTAATACTAAGACCAATGCTACCTTTTTGGGTAAACTTTATGGCATTTCCAAGTAGATTTAAAAGAACTTGCTTAAGCCGTAATGGGTCACCAAGCACTGCCAGCTTAGCGTAAGCTCCTTCATCCAGTACAAAATCAAGTTCCTTTTTATACAGGCTGGGGGCCACTAATCCTTCTAATTCTGTGCATAAGTTATGTAAATTAAAGGGAACAGACTCCATTTCAAGCTTTCCAGCTTCAATTTTGGAAAAATCCAAGATATCATTTATAATGCGAAGTAATTCATTGGTTGAAAAAAGTGTTTTTTGCACATAATCACTTTGAAGAGAGTTTAATTCTGTATCTTTTAAAATATGTAAGAGCCCTAAAATACCATTCATTGGCGTGCGTATTTCATGGCTCATATTAGCCAAAAATTCACTTTTAGCCTGAGCACTTTTTTCTGCACTTTCTTTTGCTCTTTCGATTTCATTAAGCATACGTTTGGTTTCAGTTAAATCATGAGCGTAGGCAATGAAAACGCTTTCATTTTCGAGATGAGTCATCACCATATTAACTTCATAAGGTATCGAATTCCCAAATTTATCTAGTGTCGTTATTTCAAGGTGAACTTTACCCTCTTGGGCTGCCTTGCCGATATTTTCTTCAACAACATTTTGGGTCAAGCGCCCATCAGGTTGTTCATAGGGAAAAATATTTTCAAAATTATTTATATAATCTTCTTTGTTTTCAAATTTCCCCATTTTTGCTGCCAATTCATTGCAATCAAGAAGTTTAAAATCTTGAGAAAGAATATTAATACCAAGGGGAACACCATTTAAGATACCTTGAATGCGCTGCTCTGCTATAATAGCTTTACGCTTATTGTCCTCAACCTCACGTAAGTCTTTAACATAAGCCACAATCATATACTCACCGCGATAGAAAGTGCGTACTGTTGTTACCTCGGATGGCAATTCATCTCCAAAAATATTTTTCCCCATCCAGAAACACTCTGAAGCCCCCTCGGTAAAAGCTTTATGTAATTCTCCTTGCATTTTCTCCATAGAAAGCATGCCATCTGGTTGATATTCTGGAATAAGGTCAAGAAAGTTTTCAATAAAATCTTCTGGCTCTTGAAGGCCAAAGGTGACTGCTAAGGCTTTATTGCAGTGAACCAAATTGAAATCTTGATCCCAAATTAAGGTTCCATAAGGACTTAAGTCCAGCATAACACGGCTATAACTGTCTGCCTCTTGAAGTTTTTTCTCGGTGGCATAGTGTTCACGTAGATCTTTTAGAAAGGCAAGAATAACTGTTTTTCCCTGTAAGAAGCTTCGTACTAGTGTGACATCAAAAGGAATATGTTCACCACTTGGACTTAGATGTATCCATTCGGTGTGCGCGTGTCCAATTTCCAAAGCTTGCGCAAGAAGCTTTGGGCCTTTGTCTACGCTTTTTTGCCCATCCGGTTGATATACTGGATTAAGAGACTGGAAACGTTCAATATATTCTTCTTTACTCTTAAGACCAAAAATACGCACCATTTCCATGCTAGACTCTAAGAGCTGGCCATCTTCTGCCCAAATTTGCGCAGAAAGAGGCATATGGTCGAGTAAATGCTGCATGCGTTCTGATGTGGCATATGCTTCGTTTTTTGCAGTTTCTAATTCATGCACAGTATTTTCAAGCATTTGTTCAAGCTTTCTTTGTGCACTAATATCAACAATAATCCCCACAAGGCCGCTTAAGTCACTCACCGGATGTCGAAAGCCCTTACTCCAAAAAAGGACAGGAAAGTTTCCACGTGCGAGCTTATATGTGGTTTCAAAATGTGTTTCACCAATATTTTGTATAATTTCAAGGTCACAGCTATGAAGTTTTTCTCTTTCATCTTCAGGCAAATACTGCATATCTTTGAGTGATTTACCAAGAATTTCTTCTTCTTTAATATCAAAAAAATCTCTAAAGGCCTTATTTACTACACTAAATCTAGCTTCACTGTTTTTTGCAAAAAAAGGCAAAGGAGATGATTCTACCAATGCCTCATAAAATGACAATTTATCGTGTACAGCATTAAACTCTGCTAGTAAATTATTGTATTCTTCACGAGAAACTTTTTCGTGCTCTAACTTAAGGCTAAATTTTTTCATAATCTGTTTAACTCAAAAAAATAATATATATTAAAAAAATCAATTATTTTGCTTTTTAACTCATTTCAGTATACATTAAATCAACAGCATGTACAAGATATATTTTAAAAACACAAAATTAATTAAACTAGTTGTGTATTAAAATACTTTTTTATTAAATTTCACATTTTCATAAAGAATTAGCCCTTAAAAGCTTTTAAGTGTAAAGACTTGCCTTTTCTAAAAATCGGTCTTATTATTTCTTAACCGAAGGAGGTTCATTATGGAGAACTATTCCCCAAAACTACCGTCTGGCGCAGAAATAACTTTGCAAAACCTTGGCACACGCTATGCAACAGGGGCAAAGCTTAGCGGAGTAGACATTGGTATGGCAACTCTTGCATCTGCACAATTAAATGCCCAAAGATTTGGCCCAGGACCAGCCAATATGAAAGTAACCGGCGAGACCGTTCCTGAAAACGTAAAAGGCGTTTTAGCGCAATTTGCTACTTAAAAAAAGGATTAACATCACATATGAGCAGCACCATAGACGAACTCACGGTTAATTATGAAGAAAATGGTCAACTTATCGTTAAAGAACTCGATAAGGCCGTTTTAACCAAGGGAGCATGGACCACCATTATCTTTCGTTTTCAAGAGTGGAAAAACGAGAGCGATACCTATGGCCCAGACAAATATGTTATCCGCCGTTACCAAAAAACTGGCGGCGAATATCGCATGAAATCTAAATTTAATATTTCAAGCCCTGATCAAGCACGAAAAATAATAGAAACTTTGCAGGGTTGGATAGAATAAAAAAAAATTAAAAAAAAGTGATTTTTTTGCTTGCAAAAAAAATAGCTTTACCCTATAAGTTCTCTTCGACGGAACGTGGCGCAGTTTGGTAGCGCGCCTGGTTTGGGACCAGGATGCCGGGA
>CAYJHU010000137.1:0-6820 GCA_964369655.1 uncultured Desulfovibrionaceae bacterium
CCCAAACCCCCACCCCCAAAACTTTTTGTGGCGGCATAGTTTGTACTTAAAAAATGTAGCTGTTGCCTTTATGTAGCTATGTTGCTCTTTACATAAAAGTCAGCAGGTCAGACTTTTGAAAATTTGCTTTGCGTATTTGTCACAGATTGATCTGCTAACAGTGGTAATTTCTCGAAAATAGTAAAAAGAACTTTTGCAGCGGCGAAATGTACATTAAAAAATAAACTGTTACCGCAATGAAAGTTTTTTGAAGGGCCGACCCAACGGGCGCGAAGCGTTTGCGTTAACGAGCTTGCGAGTTTTACGCAAATCGAGAGCAAAGCGGTTTGGGGGAAACTTTTGTTCACAAAAGTTTCCCCCCAGAAAATCTTCCATCCTACTATTACTTATTTTTAGATAAAATTTCTTCGAGTGCGACAATGAAGGCGTCGAGCTGGGCTTCTTCGATGGTGAGGGCAGGGAGGAGGCGTAGGACTGTATCGTGGCTGAGGTTACAGATGAAACCTGCCTTAAGTAGCGCTTCCCAGACGGGTTTTCCGGCAACGGCAAGGTCAATACCAAGCATAAGTCCGAGTCCGCGAACTTCTTTGATGGTACCGGGCAAGCGTTGGCTGAGGGCATTAACTTTTTCTTTGAAGCGAGTGCCGAGGGCGCCGGCGCGTTCTGCAAGCTTATCGCGTTGGAGGATGTCGATGCAGGTGGCGGCAACGGCAGAGAGTAGGGCACCTCCGCCAAAGGTTGTGGCGTGACTGCCTACGTCAAAGCCTGCGTTAACTTCGTTGGTGGTGAGGATGGCGCCCATGGGTAGCCCGTTGGCGAGGGCTTTGGCCACGGTGAGGATGTCTGGCTTGACATTGAAGTTTTGGAATCCCCAGAAGGTGCCTGTGCGGCACAGACCGGCTTGCACTTCATCTACCATGAATAAAATATCTTTTTCGCGGCAAAGGGCTTCGATGGCTTGGATATATTCCATGGTCATGGGGCGGATGCCGCCTTCGCCTTGGACTACTTCAAAAAAGACGCCGGCAGTGGCGGGGGTGATGGCGGCGCGCAGGGCGTCCATATCTCCCCATGGAACTTGCTTGAAGCCTTCTGGGATGGGGGCAAATCCGTCTTGGAAGCGTTCTTGGCCTGTGGCGGCAACGGCGGCTAGGGTGCGCCCGTGGAATGCACCGCTGAGGGTAATAATTTCATAGGCGTCGCGTTTTTTTACCTTACGCATGTAGCGACGTGCGAGCTTGAAGGCGCCTTCGTTGGCTTCTGCGCCGGAATTACAGAAAAATGCTTTATCCATGTGACAGGTGGCGATGAGTTTTTCTGCTAGGTCAAGCTGTTCTTCTTGGTAGAATAAGTTGCTGACATGCCAAAGTTTTTGCGCGTGCTTGTTAAGGCAAGCGACGACTTCATCATTGCAATGTCCAAGTCCGGCCACGGCGATGCCTGAGAGTAAGTCGACATATTCTTTGCCGTCAATATCCCAAACTAAGGAGTCTTTGCCGCGTACCAGCGCTAAAGGGTAGCGTCCGTAGGTACGGCACAAAAGTTGTTCTTCTCTTGCTTTGAGGTTTAAAAATGCTTCTGAATATTCTGACATAAAAACTCCTTTTATAGTTTTCCGGTATGCCCAAAACCGCCTTGACCGCGCTCGCTGGCTTCAAGGCTGGTGTGTATCTCTATATTTGGGCGTATGATGGCCTGAAAGACCAGCTGGGCTATTCTTTCGCCTTGTGTAATTGTGTAGGATTGTGCTGAGGTATTGAGGAGCATAATCATAATTTCGCCGCGGTAGTCGCTGTCGATGACGCCTACCCCTTGGGCAATGGTTATGCCATGTTTTGCCCCAAGACCACTGCGCGCATAGACAAAGCCGGCCACGTCTTGCGGTGGCTCTATGGCAATGCCGGAAGGGATAAGTAGCCTTTGCCCCGAATGTAAGGTCAAGGAAGGCTCATCAAAGCAAGCGCGTAGATCCATGCCGGCGGCGTGGCATGTGGCATAGCCTAAACTGCCCGCATATAAATCTTGGGCAGTTTGGCGCAAAAAACATATTTTTAATGTTGATGGCAAGGTATTATACTTCAATATTTTTCCATTTATCGGTGGGGAGCCATTGGCGTAAAACTCTTTCAAGCTCTTTGATGATAAGCGGCTTTGAGAGGAAGTCATTCATGCCGGAGCGCAAAAATTCTGAGCGCACGTCACCCACGGCATTGGCAGTTAATGCAACGATGGGCACTACCTTAAAGCGGTCGTCGGTTAAGTTACGAATATGTTCCGTAGTTTCAACGCCGTCCATCTTTGGCATCATATGATCCATAAAGATAATGTCATAGCTGACCTTTTTTACGGTAGCAATAGCTTCTTCGCCGGAGAGTACAGTATCAACCGCAATGCCATATTCTTCTAAAACGCTTTGGGTGATGATTAAGTTGATGCTGTTATCATCCACAACAAGTGCTTTAACACCTTGTGTTTTAAGACCAAAGCCTACGTCGTGTGCTGAGGTATCGCTTACATGGTAAATTGAACCTTGTAAAAGCCGTGCAACCATGATTGTGGTTAAAGGCGTATAGGCTACAGTTACATTGTCCGGCATGTCTTTGCCTTCAAAATAATTGCGCGAAAGGGCAATGATGTAAACCTTGGAAATTTTTTCAAGGTCAAGCTCTTCAAGCTTTGTATAGTCTATAAAGACATGGGTATAGGATGAAATTTCCTGTTCAGAGTGGATTACGCTGGCTTTGGCACCCATGTGCTCAAGTTTTTGGCACAAAAATTCAGCTTTGACAGCAGATTGCAACCAAATACCTACGTGGATGTTGCTAAAATCTTTTTTAGTCAAAAGTGGTGTTTCATCGTCCACAATTTGAGGGATTTCAAAAGAAAAGCATGAACCCTTGCCATAAGTACTTTCAACACTAATAGTGCCATCCATTTCTTCCACAAGGCTTTTGGTGATGGCAAGGCCAAGCCCTGTGCCTTCGATATTTCTGTTTTTCTTGGTATCAAGCTGAGAGAAGTTATTGAAAAGCACTGGCAAATCTTCGCGTTTGATGCCCATGCCGGTATCTTCTACGCTTACTTTGAGCTGTGTTTTTTCTCCGCGTGCGGCGGAAGTTGCACCAATGCTTAAGCGAATATGCCCTGAAAAAGTGAATTTTACCGCATTGGTTAAAAGATTTACCAAGATTTGTTTAATGCGAATGCTGTCCCCAATAAGTATGCTTGGGGTGTCGTGATAATCGTCAATTAAAAATTCAATGTCCTTGCGCCCAAGACGAACATTTATCAATGAGACAATGTCGTTTATGAAAGATTCCAAATAGTAAGGCTCAGGCATAATTTCAATGGCACCGGCTTCGATTTTGGAGAAGTCTAAAATGTCGTTGATAATGGCAAGGAGTGAACCTGCGGCTCCCTTGATATTTTGTAGGCATTCTTCCACTTGCGCCGTGGCGCCGTGGCGCAGGGCAATGTCTGACATGCCCAAGATGGCATTCATGGGCGTGCGGATTTCGTGACTCATATTGGCAAGGAAGGTGCTTTTGGCTTGGTTGGCAAGCTCAGCACTTTCAAGGCGTCTTTGTTCGGTTATATCCGATAAAAATCCTTCAAGCACATAGGGTTCGCCGTCTTCGGTAAATTCTGCCACTCGGCTACGCTCCCAAACCCATTTAACGGTGCCATCTCTTGTGATAACCCTAAAGGTGGTATCAAGGGGTAGGCCAATGTCTAGGGTTTGTAAATTTGCCTCGGCTAAAGCTTGCACATCATCGGGGTGTACCAAGTCAAAAAAGCGAACGCCGCCCTCGCGCGTAAGTTCTTCTGATGTATAGCCGTACAGTTCATAGCAACCTTCGCTTACGAAGGTAAATCTATAAATGGGCGGTTCGTTGAGGCATTGATAAATGGCGCCCGGCAAATTGGCCATAAGGCTTTCGGCGCGTCTTTGGGTGGTGTCTAAATCTTGAATAGCTTGCGCATAGAGGGCGGAGGACTTGGCAAGGGCCAGAAAGTCTGCCAAAGAAGAAGCAAAATTCATTTCTTCATCTGTCCACACTCTTTCGTGAAAGCTTTGTTCAAGGCAAATAACACCTGTGAGTTCTCCTCGAATACGCACAGGTGCGTCTAGCATTGCTGTGAGGGTGTTGTCATATACATCTTCAAATAATGCTAAGGCTTCGGGGCTATTTTTGTCTGCGCGAATGATGCGGTTAATTTGCAATGCTTCAAAATATTCATCGCTTGAGTCTAAACTAAAATCATCAACCTTATCCACTTCTCCGTTTACTTTGGAGTAGCGCAATACGCATTCCATGATTCCTTTTTCTGGGTAAACATTCCAAATAGAAATGCGTGTCACGTCGAGGGCATGTGCGCCTTCCTTGGCAACGACAAGGGCAGCGTCTTCGTAATTGCCAAGGGTCAATGTGGGAGAATTTGTAATACGCGCCAAAGCTTCACTAAGTCCGTGCATATTTTGTGGAAAAATTTGATTCATTATAAAATACCCTAATGGCCTGACAAAGCAGTCCATTTCGCTAGTCCATTAAAAAAGTAAAATGCAAAGAAGCAAAAAATCAAGGCGCGCGGTATTAAAATAAAGCCGTTATAAAAATGCATGTTACGGCTGCAGATAACAAAATGATGACCTTTTCGCGATTTGCAATTGTCTTATCTTTACGGACTGTTAAATTGTTAATTATGCTCCTTCTAACACATTGCCGATGCGTGAAAGCGCTTCTATGAGCACTTCATCGGCCAAGGCATAGGAAAAGCGAATACATTTTGCATCACCAAAGGCAGAACCCGGTACCACTGCTACATTGGCCTTTTCTAAAAGTACTGTACATACTTCGGTATCATTTGCAAGCCCTGGGCGGTAATAAGCGTGAATATCCACAAAAAAGTAAAAAGCACCACCGGGTTTTGGGCAAATGGCTTTCTTCCAGCCTTTGATAATATTATAACCCAAGTCTCTGCGTCTGGTAAAGGCCTCACGCATTTCTTCCATAAAATCTCGCGGGCCATCTAGGGCGGCGAGGGCGGCTTTTTGGGCAATGGAGCACACGTTGGAAGTGCTTTGTCCTTGTAGGTTGACAATGGCCTTAGTCAAGGGAGGGCAGCAGACACTATAGCCTACGCGCCAGCCTGTCATGGCATAACTTTTAGAAACACCATTGCACAGCGCCACTTGCTCGGGATAGCGAACAAACCAATGCGCCGCCGTGGCAGATTTTTTGCCATCATACACCAATTGGTCATATATTTCGTCAGAAATAACAAAAAGTCCTTTGTCTATAGCCCATTGCATAAGGGTGTCGAGCTCTTCTTGGCTATAGATAACCCCTGTGGGATTGGAGGGCGAATTAAGGATAAGCATGCGGCTGTTTGGCGTTAAAAACTTTTCAAGCTGAGCGGCGGTGACCTTAAAGTCATCATGTACCGAAGTTGGCACTTCCACAGCCTTGGCGCCAGCTAAGGCCACCATGTCGGGATAGCTCACCCAATAGGGCGCAGGAATAAGCACTTCATCGCTGGGATTGAGCAAGGCTTGCATGATATTATAGAGGGGCTGTTTGCCACCGTTGGAAATGACGACATTTTCAGGGGCAAAAGTGGCACCATATTCATTATTATAATATGCGGCTACGGCTTTGCGTAATTCCATAATTCCGGGCACGGCAGTGTAGCGGGTAAAGCCTGCATCAATGGCAGATTTGGCCGCTTCGCAGATATGTTTTGGGGTGGAAAAATCCGGCTCACCCACGGCAAGGCTTATGATTTCAATGCCTTGATTTTTAAGTTCTAAGGCCTTGGCGTTGATGGCAAGGGTGGCGGAAGGTTTGACAGAAGAAAACTTATCTGCGAGTTTCATGGGAGACATGTTCCTTAAATAGTTAAAAGTCAAAGGTTCAATCAATATGCTTTAGTGGTATCTTGTTTAATTTATTAAAGATATCTCTAGAAGCGTACTTGTGGAAAATAAAATCTTTCTTAGGTTACCCAAAATGGAAAAAAAAGTAAATACTTTGTCGGCAATGGATTTTATAAATAAACCCTTGGTTACACATCCAAAAGATTGTCGAGTAGGATATTTTTTGCGCCGCCAAAAGAGGTTTAGCGTCAGTGTTTTGCTTGATGGGGAGGAAGTGTGGATACACAGTAATAATTCCGGTTCTATGTTAGGATTATTGCGCCCCGGCATGCCGGTATTACTTTCTCCTGCGCAAAATCCCAAGCGCAAGCTAGCCTTTACTCAAGAGGCGGCGTGGATGCCCTATAATTGGGGGCAGTGGAAAAGTGACGGGCAGAGTTTTTCTGATTATAGTCAAGGTTTTTGGGTGGGCGTTAATACCAGCACTCCCAATAAAATGCTTGAGGCGGCTTTTAATGCGCGTGCGCTAGATTTTGCCGACGGCTATACGCATATTAAACGCGAGGCAAAGCGCGGTGCATCGCGTCTTGATGCTTGCATGAGTGCAGAAGGTAAGCCCACGCTTTGGGTGGAGTGTAAAAATGTCACCATGGTAGAAGATGAGGTGGCGCTTTTTCCCGATGCGGCTAGTGAGCGCGGGCAAAAGCATTTACTTGAACTTATGGATATTGTGCAAAAAGGAGAGCGCGCGGCCATGTTTTATCTTGTGCAACGCGCCGATGGGCAATGTTTTGGGCCGGCGGATGTTATTGACCCCACCTATGCTAAGCTTTTTTGGCAAGCTCTTGAGGCAGGTGTTGAAGTCTATGTTTATCATGCTTTGGTGCGGCCTGAGGGGGTGTATCTTGGTGACGCCTTACCTCTAACAGGCTGTTGAAAAAG
>CAYJHU010000138.1:0-2162 GCA_964369655.1 uncultured Desulfovibrionaceae bacterium
CCGCTTAGGGCCGTGACGTTGGTATCGCTGGCAAATTTTTCGCCGGAAAGCTCATTGGCTTTTGTTATGATTTTTTCAATAATATCTTGCTTGTCCAGAGCGTTTCGGCATTCTGCATGCATTTGTAAAAATTCATAGACAGTTACGTCAATGACAAAATTCATGTTCTGCGATAGTTGCGCCACAAGTTTGTTGGTGATGGAATAACGCCACGAAACATCGGGTTCGGTATTGTTAATGAGAATTTGCCTTTGCGTTGGCGTATCCCGATTTGCCGTCCATTCAATATCCGCCAGCAAGCGACTTTTTCCAGAACCAGTTGGGCCAACAATGGCTATAATTTGTGATGGATAGACGGTAATACTCTCAAAATTCTCCTTGTGCCCAAGCTTGTTGACGCCGGCAAGAATGGAGAGAGAATCTAAGCGAAAAACATTGTCCTCGCGCAAAAATTCCTCCATGGCTTCTTGATAGGCCATGAGCTCTGCAAGGACTTTTTCTACGTTGGTTGATTTATCTTCTTGCAAAAATTCCGCATGCTCTTGCAAAAAATCTTGCAAGATAAGATGCTCTTTGCCATGAGTGTTTAGCTCAAGGCTTGTAAAAAAATCGGATAGGTATGGGTATTTTAAGAGTAAACTGTCTATTTTTTGGTATTGCATGGCATTTTCCTGCATGGGCTACTTATTCCATTTTTCGCACGTTTCCAAGATGAAACTCTTCGCCAATGCGTGTTTCACCAAGGCAATAAGAGCACACAGCAGCCGGCATTGAAAAACGCAGCTCCATGCCCACTGTTGTCTGTACTTCTTTGTTATCAAAGAGTAATCTGCTGAGCTCAAAGGCGCCTTGCCCGCTTAAGCCATTGACATGCATAATGACGGCCTTGGGATTGACCCTGTGCACGCGTAAGGCAAAAACTTCGCGCTCGGCTTGTGAAACAATGTCTCCCTTGGTTATGACAACAATATCAGCGAGTTTGAGCATGGTGCCAATTTTTTTGGGCGTGTTTATCCCCGAGAGATTATCAATAACACAAATGGCCTTAACTGTTTTTAGGTAGGGCGAGCAACGATTGCATAGGCCGGCCGACTCAGTGATTAAATAATCAAAGGCCTTTTCATGGCCCCATTTAACGACTTCTTCTATATTCGTCGCAAAGAAATGATCCGGGCAGAGAGTGCCGGACAGGCCCTTTTTTACTTCAATGCCGGCTTTTTCATAAATAATATCGTCATCGGACTGCAGGCAATCAAATTTGACCACACCAACACGCAAGCCACTGCGTTTTAAGGCCTCAATGGTTTTTAGGATGACCATAGTCTTGCCCGATGAGGGCGGGCCGGAAACGATGACTAATTGCATGTAGCTTCCTTTTGCATAAAAATATTTTCCAATTTGCGCAAAAGCGGCTCAACATCGTTATTGTGTAAAAAGTCAAAACCACAAAAAATAAATTTCTTGTCCTGTGAAAGGGCATTATCAACGCCGCACACCGTGGATGGAAACTTTCCATTTTGCGCAAATACTTTGCCAATATCTTTTGAGGTTAAGAAATTCATAAAGGATTGAGCTTTATCGAAGTTTTTCTTTTTCGCCAAAAGGAAAATAGGGCTGACAATGGCGCCGTCCTCGGGCCATACTGCCTGCATATGGTCTTTTTCTGTGAGCATGCTGGCAAAAAAATATGGCGCAACCGAAATGAGCGGTGTAGCATTTTTAGTTGAATTTTTAATCATTTGCGCAGGGTGCATATTCTTGAAAACGTTTTTCCCAAGCTTTTGCACGGCCTCCTCACCATATTTGGTGTACATTGCCATGAGCACAGCGTGAAATAAATCCAAGTCCTGCATGGGTATGGCAATGCTATTGCTATAGCTTTCGTCTAATAAATCTGTCCAAGTTTTGGGGATTTTTCTGTCTCCCAATAGACTTTTATTGACCATAAATATTGCCGGCACTATTCCAATTACAGTATAAATATTACGTGAATCTTTGAGTGAAATATGCTCATTATCAAAATCTGCATTATACTTGTGCTCATATACTTGAAATTTACCTTCCGCAATGAATTTACCAATGCCATTTTTATCAAAAAAAAGCCCAAAACCTGCAGATAAATAGATATCGGCAAGATTTTCTTCTTGCATGCTTTCTTGCTT
>CAYJHU010000138.1:2262-6816 GCA_964369655.1 uncultured Desulfovibrionaceae bacterium
TAATGTTTTTCATATTGCATAAGGTCTTAAGTGTCATGGTTTTACCAATGCTCTGGCGCATGGACTTGTCTTCCAGCTTATGGAAACCATAATTTAGTAAGATAGGTAACGTATCAGGATATGTTTCTGTAATATGAAAAATAGTATTTTCTTGTTGTATGAAGTGCGGCATAAAGTAACCTATTAAGTCGCTTGGTTATGTTATTTTCTGCGGCGTAAACTGCTACTTGCGCGCTTTTTTCCGGAGCGAGCTTGGCGCAATTTTGCTGCTTGCTTGCGGGGCAAGGCATGCTGTTGTTTTTTGCTTTTGGGGCTTTGTACCAAGGTAAAAGTTATTTCAAGCCGACCCAAGTTTACGTCCACAAGGCGCACCTGCACTCTTTGCCCAAGGGCATAGCGTATGCCACTCATGGCGCCTATAAGCTCCTGTCTTTGTGTGTCATATTCAAAAAAATCATCGCCAAGGTCGGATATACGCACCATACCTTCCACAGGCATACTATCGAGCTCCACAAAGATGCCAAAGTCCGAAACTGCGCCGATAATGCCTTCATATTGCTGGCCTTCATGCCCTTGTAAGACCAAGACTGCAAGGCGACGTGCCATTTCTCTCTCGGCTTCCATGGCTGCACGTTCACACAGATTCAGCCCGTCCCCAAGTGCTTGTAATTTATAGCCTGTGGGCAATTGCGCTTCTTCTGAAAGAGCATCGGCAAACTCAAAGTTTTTTTGTTTGCGTAACACAGCCTTTAAGGCACGATGCACCACCATATCTGCGTAGCGGCGAATGGGCGAGGTAAAGTGACAATAGCAGGTAGATGCTAGTCCGTAATGGCCTGTATTTTCAGGCTGATAACGCGCCTGCGGCATGGTTCGTAAGGCAAGGCGCGAAACAATATATTCCGCATCGCTCCCTGCTGCTTTATGCAAAATTTGCTGTAAGTCAGAGGCCTTAGGCCGAGGCGGAATGCTTGCGGCAAGGGCTGTGGTGGCAAGGGTTTGGAAAAGTCCAGTGAGACGCAATGCCTCAGGCTCTGGGTGCACGCGGTACAGATGCTCTGCGCCCTTTTCCTCCAAAAATTCCGCCACGGCTTCATTGGCGGCAATCATAAATTCTTCAATGAGCTGGTGAGCAAAGTGCTCTTCCTTACGCTCAATACGGTCGATATGCCCATGGTCATCAAAGATATAGGCCGGCTCTGGACGATTAAAATTAAGCGCGCCGCGGTCGACTCTTTTTTTGGCCAAAATTCGCGCCAAGGTTTCAGCCTCGGTAAGCATTGACAGCACTCGTTTGCCGTCTTTGCGTTCAGTCATGGCAGCCTGCGCTTTTGGCTCATTATCAATGACACAAGCCTTGACTTCGGTATAGGTTAAACGTGCTTTAGAACATATAACAGCTGGATAAAATTTACTTTTGTGCATGGCGCCATCGGGGGCAAAGTGCATTTCTGCCACCATGACCAACCGATCTTCGTGGGGATTTAGCGAGCACAAACCATTGGAAAGCTTAAAGGGGAACATGGGCTCCACCGAACGCGGAAAATACCAAGAATTACCGCGGATTTTGGCTTCCTTATCAAGGGCAGAATTAAGCGGCACGTAATGCGTTACATCAGCAATGGCTACGCGCAAACTCCAATTTTTCTTGCCACTTGTTTGCGGTGATTCCACATAGATGGCATCGTCAAAATCCTTAGCTGTTTCGCCATCAATGGTCACAAAATGCAATTCTCGCGCATCAAGCCTGTGAGCATAGTCTTCTGCGCGCGGACTGCGCGGCAAAAGCTCAGCTTCGTGCAAGGCTGAATCTGGAAATTCTTTGGGAGTTTGATGGTTTATCTTTACGAGCTCTTCTTGCACTGCTACGTCATCTTCACGCCCATGCGCAGAAATGGCTTCAGCCGTCCAAAGATTGGTCGCTATTTGCTCTAAAGGTCGCACCAAAAGCAAAGAATTTGGCGTAATTTCGTTTAAAATCTCGCTGGGTATATGCTCTGCGTCTATACGCACGCCAAAGGAAAAACGTACATCACAGGGCGTGCCCATGATGAAATTTCCATGCTCCAGACGAGATGTGTGGGCACGGCGTAGGGCTGACCCCTTCTCTCTTCGCTCACGTCGAACGCCGCGAGTTTTTGTACTTCCTGCATCGCCCACACGCACCATAATTTCTTGAGCTTTACGCTCTACGACGGCGATAATGCGTCCTTCTGGGCCTTTTTTGAAGCCGCTTCGTCCGGGAAGCAAAGCCACGCGCACCATGTCTCCATGCCATGCCTCTCCAGCTTGTGAGGGGTGAACAAAGATAGATTGAGCCTCGGCTGATTTTTTGGAGGACATGTGTTTTGATTTGGAAGGCGCTTTGCTATTTTCGGGGCGAGCCATATCCACAAAGCCCACTCCTGAGCGTTGCACGCTATAGCGCCCTATAAAAACAGGAACCTGCGCAGAGCTTATCCACTGCCCGCCATGCATGCGTACCACATTGCCGCTATCAACAAGCTCATAAAGGGCTGCTTCAACTTGTTCTTTTTGGCGTCTAGATACATTCAAAATACGTAAAATATGGTCAATGCGAAAGGGTTTTTGGCCTTTTTGCAAGATTTCAAGCAAGTCTTCGGTGCTAAAAGTAGAAAGAGCTTTGTTTTTCTTTTTAGTATCGCCTAGTTTTTTTTCTTCTTTTTGCTTTTTGAAAGTTCCATGATCTTTCTGTATTTTTTGCATTTTTCTTTTTTGCATTTATTTTTACCGCATGCACATGTATTTTTATCGCTCATGGCGTTATACCTTATGCTTTTTGTTAAAGCGTTAAAAAATCCCAACGGTCATTCTTCAACCGTTGGGATTTACAGTAAAGTTCATAGCTTTGCTTCGCACCCTACGGAAAGGCCTGCACTTAGCAAAAACCTTTTGCCTAGCTTACAGGAAGCGCTGTGATCTCACAAAAATCTTAATCCCTGTTGCCACCCATAAAGCGTAGCATCATAAGGAAAAGGTTGATGAAATCAAGGTACAAGGTCAATGCGCCAAGAATAACGCCGCGGCGAATGGCAGTGGCATCATTGATGGGGGCATTGGCGGCAAATTCTCTTAATTTTTGAGTATCATAAGCAGTAAGACCGGTGAAAACAATAACACCAATGCCGCTGATGATATAGTCCATTAAAGCACTTTGCATAAAAATATTTACGATAGTCGCAATGATAATACCAAACAGACCCATTATCATGAAGGAGCCCATGGCGCTTAGGTCTCGCTTGGTCACCGCACCATAAATGCTCATGGCAAGGAAGGTGCCTGCTGCGGTCATAAAGGCATTAGCAATGGCGCCCAATTCATAGGCAATGAAAATGCCGGACATGGTAAGGCCTGTGAGGGCAGAGTACAGGATAAAAAGTGCTGTGGCCATAAAAGCCGACAAGCGTTGGATGCCTGCAGAAATCCAGATAACAAGGCCTATTTGTGCAATAACAAGAGCGATTAGACCAACACTGCTAGAAAAAATCATTGCCAATAAAGCTGGTGTATTGGCTACATACCATGCAACACCAGCAGTGACAGCAAGGCCAACAGTCATCCATGAATACACCTGACGCATAAACATAGTAACTACACTCACCTCGATGCCTGTGTAGCTTTGTGTGTTTTGCATATCTCTTAAATCAGCCATTTTATCCTCCATAGATAAGCCCCAAAGAATAACCTTGGGGCAGTTTTTTTCTTATTAAATATAATAAGACATGCCTCTACAAATGGCAAGCATTGGCGTCAAAGATTTTTTGGCATACAACATGCAAAGATTTACAAGAAAAGTAAGCAATTCTTAAGTTTAGAGATAAAATAGATAAAGTCTAGAAAATTTTCATCCTATATTAACAAGAGGATAATGCATATGGCTATTAAAATTGCAAGAAAGAAATCTGCTCCAAAGCCTCCTCCGCCTAAGGTTGAGGAAGTGCCAGAAGTTCGACGCCCTTCATTAGGTCGCAGGCTTTGGCCTGCCATTTTATTTATGGTTATCTTGGTGGCCATGGTTATTGCATTTTATAATCCAAGTGCCAAATCTCACAGTAAAAGTTCTGATGTTAAACATGTATTGCAAAGCACCAAGGATCGCTATGCTGTGACTAAGGCTCGCTTTAATGCCATGCGCACTTCTGCTGATACGGATGAAGAAGCTTTTCTGCTTGTGTCAAAAGATTTTTATGAAATTTATGATTCTGATGAAAAATGGCCCAATCGTCCTGCGGCTCTTTTGCGTTCTGCCATTGCTCTAGAAAGTGCTGCTCATAAAGCTGAAGATGATGATGTCACAAGGCATTATCGCCTTGCGGTATCACGTTATAAGGAGCTTGCGGCCGAGTTTAAGCATAGCGTGTTGGCTGACGATGCACTTTTGCAAGCGTCAAAGATTTTATGGAAAAAACTTGGTAATTCACAGGAATCTTTACGCCTTTTAAAGATAATTATTAAAAATTATCAAAAGGGCGATATGTATAAAAAATCCCTTGCTTTGGTAAAAGCAATTCAAGGAACTGTCAAAAAACCGGC
>CAYJHU010000139.1:0-2845 GCA_964369655.1 uncultured Desulfovibrionaceae bacterium
TCTAAAATTTTACTTGCAAAGTTATATTTGAAAATAATTGTGCAGAGGTCTCGATTATGGAGTATATGCACGAATAAGATGGCTGAGCTTATCAAGATTTGCATTACTGTTAAAGATACGTGTGACTAATTCGTGGGCATTTTTTGCCATACGTAGGGCATTATCTCTATCTGCCACCATACGACAAACGGCATCTGCCAAAGCATGTGCATCACGTTCCGGCACAAGGTAGCCTGTTTCTCCATCAATAACCGCATCACGCATGCCGGCAACGTCTGTAGCGATAACCGGAAGAGAGTGATGCATAGATTCGATGACAACATTTGGTAAGCCATCGGAACAAAGAACTTTTTTCTTTACGATGCTTGGCATAACAAAGATATCGCTTTGTATAAGTTGTTCAGATATTCCATCGTGGGTAACAAAGCCTAACATATTTATATAATTTTCTAATTTTTCTTCTTGAATTTGCTTTTGCAATCTATGCATCCATGCACCTGAGCCAATGATATTAAGGCGCACATCTATGCCTTTATCTATCAAAAGTCGTACCGCAGAAATAAGATATTGAAATCCTTTTGTTTCTATAAGGCGACCAATGGCAAGAAGTCTGTAGGGGGCTTGCATGGGCACGGGCGCAGTTTGACAATTTTTGATGGTGGCAACGTTATGCACTAAGTACAGCTTGTGATGATGTTCTTCCGGTACAAATGAAGCTAAATATGGGATATTAAAGCTAATATTTGCACGAGCAAAGGAGGCATCCTTGAGTTTTTGGGCTAAAAAACCATCTTCGGGACGAATGTCCCCTGCATGCACCGAAAAAGAGTAGGGCACATTGTCCAATTGGTGCACAACCCAAGCCGCAGTACTTGGCCCATTGGCCCAAGCCGCATGTATGTGCTCAATATTTAAGTCTTTTACGCGCTCGGCCAAATAAAAACCAGCAAAGGCAGCCCAAAGATTTTCAAGGTGCATTTCTGCATTGCGCCAACGTTTAAAAATTAAGGTGCGCAAAATGGACAGAGTTTTTTTGGGTTCTCGTACTAGACGCTTGGCTGTTGCCAGTAAGATATGGCCTGTTTTTGCCATTCCAAAATGCTCTATGGGGACTTTGGTATTACGAATATGTGGAGCAAGGTTTTTATGTTTTTGTGCATAAAGTGTTATGACCGAAAGGGGGAGGTTTCGCTCGTAAAGGCCTTCTATTTCATAAAAAACAAATGTTTCTGAGGAAAGGGGAAACCAATGCGAAATAAAAAGAGTGCGTGGAAAGTTTTCTTTGGCCTTTGGCATAACTTTGCCTAAGGCATCAGCCATGTTTATGCTTTGGTCTTGGGCATCAATGTGCATAAATAACCTTTAGTTAGAAGTTTTTATTACGAAACGAAGTGACAGTAAATCAGATTTGCTACTTTAGCAATATTTAGTACAACTTTTAAAATTTTGTTTTAAAATACACTAATAAATCATTTTTTTTGTCATTCCGCCATCAACAACAATATTTGCCCCATTGATAAAATCATTTTCTGGATCTGCTAAAAATACGCAAACATTGGATATATCACGTGGCATGCCGACTCTATTCGAGGGATGAATTTTGTGGTCATATTCTTCAAGCTCCTTCCATACACCGGTATGAATATGTCCGGGACTTATGGCATTTACCGTGATATTTGTACCGATTAAGGAAACACATAGAGTATTGGTTAATGAGACCATGCCACCTTTACTCATGCCATATAATTCCCAATCGGCCATGTTTTGATGCCAGCGAGTGGAAGATATATTTATTATTCTGCCATAATCTTCGTTTTCATTTAATGAAATAAAATGCTTAGCGCAAAAATATGCACCGCGCAAATTTGTGTTTAGTACAGTGTCATACTCTTCAAGACTAATTTCTCGAATGTTTTTTTCAAATACCGAAACAGCGGCATTGTTGATGAGTATGTGTGCTTTTCCATAGGTATTTTTAATATATGTAAAAGCTTTTTCGATGTCTTCCGGTTTTGAGATGTCTGTTTTTACGTAATCAACATCGTTATGCGAAGTTTTTAAGATATCAAGCACGACCACTTTAAAGCCCAATTGTGAGAAACGAATGGTCATATCAAAGCCTAAGCCTTGAGAACCGCCTGTTATAATACAAATTTTCATAATATACCCTATTTATTACTTTCGAATAAAAAAAGGCCATACAATGTACAGCCTTTATATTCTTACAATAAGAAAGTTTATGCGTCAGTTTTGTCAGGAGCCGGTGCAATTGGTTTTGGCACAAGCTTGTATGACGGCTTAGGCACGGGGCCCGTAGGAGCTTGTGGTGCAACCGGTGCACTTGGCGCAGTACCAAGAGATGGATCTGATGCTGGCGTATAGGTAGGTGCTGCGTCCGGTGCTACAGCTGGCATTTGATTATATGCTGGAACTGCACCTTGAGGATAAGCCGGCTGAGCTGGTTGTACTGGTCTATAGGCTTCTGCAGATTGTGGCTCTTCCATCACAGGTGGTGGAGGCGGAGGAGGAGCTTTGTAAGGTTTTGTTGTTAAGCACCCAAAGCTCATACTTGCCATAAGCAGGATAGTTAAAATTAATAATTTTCTCATACTTCTTCCTTTAACTAAGCTACATAGTGTTAAAAAGTTTCTTGCAGGGTGCAGATTAATCTACACCCTGTGTTTTATTAATTATTTAAATGACGTTCATGTCCTGGAGCAACGTGTTGTTCAGAGCGTTGTTCATGGCTTCTTTCTTTGTGCTGTTCAGGACGTGGCTTCGGTCCGGGGCCAGGATGTGGTTTCGGTCCGGGGCCAGGATGTGGCTTTGGTCCAGGGCCAGGATG
>CAYJHU010000139.1:2945-6813 GCA_964369655.1 uncultured Desulfovibrionaceae bacterium
GGGCCAGGATGCGGCTTTGGTCCGGGGCCAGGATGCGGCTTTGGATCATACCTTGAATGGTGTTTACGGGGCGGTGGTGGCGGACGATGCTCATAATGCCGATTATCAGCATGATAAGTAGGATTATCATAATATCCACCATCATAGAAAGGATCTTCAACACATCCAAAAACAAAGGGCATTATGGCCATTACCATCAATGCAATAAAATTTTTCATAATATTCCTATTTTTAATTAAAAGTACACAGCAGTATAAGCAATTTATATTGCTGTGTACTTTGCTTTACTATTGTATATCTTCAAACCTAACGTCTTGTTGAGATATGGGTTGATCTGGGTAGCTGTTATAGCTTCTTCTCACCGGTTTTTTAGGTGCCTCATATTCTTGTTGTGAATAGTTTGGAGTTGGTTGTTGTGGAGCAGGTTGTTGTTCCACGCAACCAAGAGCAAAAAGCATACTTACAGTAAAAGCCAGAGCGAGTAATTTTTTCATGGTAACCTCTCTTTTTATAGTGTTTTGTTAAAGTCTATGGGCTTTAATTTTCAAAAAGCAATTATCTGTGGTGTACCACATGTCGTGTATTATTATTTGTGTTATGATGCACTACACGTTGTGTATCATGGTGAACCACATGTGTTGTGTTATTATGATGCACTACACGTTGTGGTGGCGGTGGTGGTCTATGCCCATGGGGATGATTATCAAAATGGTGGCACCCTAAAGCAAAGAGCATGGTTCCAAGCATTGCAAGTAGCATTAATTTTCTCATAGTTTTTCCTTGAGTTAAGACTTTTTTAGTGTCAATTTTTATATTCTTAAGACATAGACTCGCGCACAGCTAGAGCTTCTGCCTCGAGCGTATTTTTTTGCGCATCTTCAATATTTAAGGCCTTTGCAAGCCCATCAAGGTAGGAACGCTCCATAAAAGAGTCCACATTAATGGCTGCACAAGAAAGTCTGTACAAGTCGTTTGCTTCTTCCACATTGTTTATTTTAGAAGCTAAGGACATGGGGTCCACGGGCTTTTGTAAAAAACCATCAAGGATAGCAGTCATTTCTTTATCGGGAAAAAGGGATTCAACTGCATTGTGAATATAGGCTTTTTCGTCTTCATCAATATGCCCATCAGCGCGTGCAGCAAAAACCATAGCTTCTAACAAAATAAGGGCAGTGGTGTCCTCAACAGTAGATTCGGGAGCCGGAGCAGCCTGAACAGCCGTTTGAGTTTGCTGTGGTGCGGCCGCACTACCTTGTGCCCATTTTTGATAAAACTTCCAAGCAAGTGCGCCGGCTGCGGCAGTTCCACCTACGAGTAAGGCATTTTTAGCTAATTTTTTAGTTTTTTTACCGGAGAATAATGCACCGAGTAATCCACCTATGGCTGCAGAACCAAGCAATCCTCCCACGTTACCAAAACTTCCGGGTGAAACTGTGCTGCCTTGGGTTCCTGCATTTTTTATAACGCTGTCTAATTTACCACCAAGAACATCATTGAGGCCTTGGCTAATATTGCCAAAACCAGCGCCTTTTACCGCATCGAATAGACCTTTCATGGATTCTCCTTATATTATATTTTAGATTTTTAGATACCCTTTCCAGTTTTACTTTAACTTAAATTATGTATGTTGCCTAGTAATTTTTCAAGTCTCCTATTTTTCAACGCGAGCTATAATTATAATAAATACTTCTGAGGCTTGAGCCTTTTTTAGTGCAAGTGTTGCATGATGTAGCGTGGCACCGGTGGTGAGCACATCATCCACTAAAAGTACTTTTTTTCCTTGTACATTACAGGCAGAAAAAGATTTTTTGGGATTAGTTCTCCTTGCTGTAGCCATGAGTCCTGCTTGTGGTGGTGTATAACGTGTCCTTTGTAAAGAGTCTAATGTCAAAGAAATATTAGATATTTTGCTTAAAAATTTACAAAGTTCAACCACTTGGTTAAAGCCTTCAACTCGCAAGCGCTTTTTATGCCTTGGCATGGGTATAATAACGTCACAAAGGGGTAAATCCTTAGATGCATAAAATAAATAATATGTCAGTAAGGGGATGAGGGAAAAATCCTTGGAAAATTTATATTTTAAGATAAGCGTTTTTAATAAACCATCATAGACAGAAAAATAATTAAGACCATCCCAAGGAGGTGGATTTTTTAAGCATTGTAAACATATATTTTGCTTAACGTCTGCTCCAAGGATATGACCGCAAAGCATGCAAGATGTTGGTGGTTTTAATGGGATTTTGGCTTGGCAAGGTGGGCAAAGATATTTTTGTTGGAAATGTTCATGAGTACTTGGAATGAATGGCACTTTGCAAGCTGCACAACAAACATCGGCAAAAAAGTATTTTTGTGCCCAGTCATATAAAGGAATTATGCGCGCCGCCCATGTCATAGCCTACCTCTTATTTCCAAATATTTTGTGCTACCTCTTTGCCATGTCTACGGATTCGCTCACAAGCTTGTATGTTTTGGGCTAATTCTTCGGGACCATCAAAACCGGGAAATAGAAGTTTTTCAGTGATTTCAATGGAAAAAGCATCAAAAAAATATTTTAATGACCACAAAGAACCCTGAAAAAGATTTTCTCCTTTATTTCGTGCTGCCACAAGCGCCACACTGGCACTTTTTTTAGCTAATGCTTTCTCTTTTGTTTTTTGGCTTTGTCCCCAAAATTTTTGAGCTCTATCCATAAAAGCTTTAGCAATGGCTGGGATATGGTAAAAATAAATGGGAGAAGCAAAAAAAACATGCGGTGCATTTTGTATATGGGAAAAAAGTGTGTTCACATCATCTTTGTTTTCCAAAATACAGCGCGTATCATGCACACATGCATCACATGCTTTGCAAGGTTGAATGTTAAAGTCTCGTAAATATAGGATTTGGACTTTGGTAAAGTTTTCTTTTGTAGGAAAACTCATGACACCTTCGGCAAAAAGTTTTGCCACATGGTCAGAATTTCCATCCATACGCGGACTACATGCAAGCACGCAAATAGGGGCAGAAAAGGTCGTATCTTGCATGTTTAATTCCCGCATATTTAGTATTTGCTTTTAGTTACTAGCGGACAAAACTCCCACAATAAGGATTATTGGTCATTTCATCACCGATGCTACTTTCCGGCCCATGGCCAGGATAGACTACTGTTTCTGGTGGTAAAACAAAAAGTTTGTTTTTTATGGAAGTTATAAGTGTATCATGGTTGCCCCCAGGTAGGTCTGAGCGGCCAACAGCACGATAAAATAGCACATCTCCAGTACAAACTAAGTTTAATTCAGGAAAGTGTAAGGACATACTTCCCGGCGTATGGCCTGGAGTATGAAGTGAAGTAAGGCGTAAATCACCAAAAGTGTGTTCACCTTCGGTTAATGGAGACGATTCGAATTTTTTAACATGAGGAAAGCCCCACATGCCCCCCTTACCTGAGTCGGTATCGAGTAAAAAAGCATCGTCTGATGGTGTATAAATGGGAGCATTCGTTGCTGCATGTAAATCTGCAACGCCATACAAATGGTCAAAGTGTAGGTGGGTTAAACAAATAGCGACAAGTTGTAACTTTGCCGTTTCTAAAAACTTTACTACAGGACGAGGGTCTCCGCCTGGGTCAACAACTATGGCATGTGAACCTTGATAGACAACATAACAATTTGTTTCTAGTGGCCCCAGACTAAAAGTTTCTATGGACATATTTTACTCGCTTTTAAAGTTTAGTTAAGGTCAAATTTTAGTTTTTGTGTTACCTTCTCATTGTGTAATAATAAATAGCACCCTGTCAAGATGAAAAGATTAGATTTTTTTGAGGAGCACGGCGTTCTAAATTTAATAGAAAATTCTGGGGGAGGGAACTTTTTGAAAAAAGTTCCCTCCCCCA
>CAYJHU010000140.1:0-6733 GCA_964369655.1 uncultured Desulfovibrionaceae bacterium
CGTTTGCTTTTAGACTTTAAGCGATTTCTAAAATTTTACTTGCAAAGTTATATTTAAAAATAATTGTGCAGAGGTCTCAATTGTGCAGAGGTCTTAAAATTTTTGTTTACTGAACAGCGACGCCACGCACAGGACGTACAATGGCAGCCTTACTTGCTCTGGGAGCTCTTGGCTTGTTATCATACATATAGCGCTCCTTATATTTTACAAAAAAGTAAACGGCCATGAAGAATGATAAAAATTCTGCTATGGGTACGGCAAGCCAAACGCCGTTTAATCCGATTAGTTGCGGAAGCACCAATATTGAGATGGAAATAAACAAAAAGGTGCGCAAAAAAGAAACCAAGGCCGAGACCTTGCCATTGGAGTATGCAGTAAATAGTCCCGATGCAAAAATATTGATACCGGCAAAGAGAAATCCAAAAGAAAAGATGTAAAATCCATGCACGGTTAAATCATAAGCTTCGGTGCCTTTTTCTAAAAAGACGCCGGTGATGGTTTCATTGATGGCAAAAGCGATAATCACGAGAGCAACCGAGCTTATGCTTATGAATTTTATGCAAATGGTAAATAATTTTCTTAATTTCGATTTATTCAAAGCTCCAAAATAATAACTTATGACCGGAGCAATCCCCATGGAAAAGCCAATAAAGAGCGTGTTGATAAGCAATTGGGCATAAAGTACCACGGTTATGGCCGCAACGCCGTCGGTACCTGCCATTTTAAGCATGGTAATATTAAATAAATATGTGGTGGCGCCGGAGGCAAGCTGCGCTACCATTTCTGACGAGCCATTGCCGCTCGCCTGCAAAATTGCTTTTATATCAAAAGAAAACATCTTAAAATGCAATGACTTTTGTGCTTTTTTTGTGGAGAAAAAATAAAGACCTATAAGAGTTGGAAGGCATAAGCCTATGCCCGTAGCCAGTGCCACACCTGTCATGCCCATGCCAAAATAAACAATAAACACATAATCTAAAACAAGATTTGTCAGCCCACCACACACAATGGCAACAAAAGCAATTTGCGGCTTGCCGGAAGCAATCATGGCATTTTCAAAGATAACTTGCAAAATGGCACAAGGAGCAAAAAGAGAAAGAACTATGAAATAATCATAACAATATTGATATGTTTCTTCCGTAGCTCCAAGAATTTCAAGGATTTCGTGTAAAAATAATTGTGTAAATACTGTAATAATTATCCCTACAGTTAAGCCTGTTACGGAAAAAAGCGTGAGCTTTCTCTTGGCTTCGTCGCTTTTACCTTCTCCAAGAAGCCTGGCACAAATGGCATTGCCGCCAGTTCCAAGCATGGTTCCCACCGCCATGAAAACCGTAATCATGGGTAAGATAATATTTATGGCAGAAAGA
Organism: uncultured Desulfovibrionaceae bacterium; assembly: GCA_964369655.1. Lineage (GTDB taxonomy): Bacteria > Desulfobacterota > Desulfovibrionia > Desulfovibrionales > Desulfovibrionaceae > CAYJAD01. The sequence goes on from CAYJHU010000140.1 coordinate 1,371, forward strand.
GCCTTAGTGCCGATAAGATTTGCCACAAAAATTCCGTCAACCATGGTATATAATGACATAAATACCATTAAGGATATGCTGGGTAATGTGAATGTAAGAACATTCTTGAAAGTGATTGTTTTAATCATAAGTATCTATCTCCTTTATACATATCTCCTTCTTTACCTTCAAAAAGAGATATGCTAGAAAACACTATAAAGTATCACGTAATGTGAGAGTCAAGCGAAAGGAAAAATTATGGCAAAATTTTTATCTATCGGTGAGGTAGTCAAGATGAAGGGCGTCAGCCACAGAGCCTTGCGCCATTACGATGAAATAGGAATTTTAATTCCCGCTTATACTAATCCTGACACAAAATACAGATATTATTCAAGAAATCAGATGGTTATTTTGGATATCATTCTTTTTTGCGTTGCCTTAGACATTCCTCTGCAACATTTTAAGAATTATATTTTGAGCGATGGGAGCATTGATGCAAAAAAGTTAACCGAAGATGCAAAGCTTAAAGCCTTGGAAAAGCAAAAAGAAATCGAGCACAAATTATATTTTTTGGATACGACTTTGGCGCATTTTGCAGAGGCGGCTGATATAGTAAACCAAAAGGAAACATATACACGACAGATAGATACCAGATATCTTCTGACAATTTCAGCGCCTCAAGATTTTGGAACGCATGAAGACTACTGGACAAAAATCACTGAGTTGTATAGGAAGGCCATGAAAGGAGGCTATGTGCTGGCTATTAACCAGGGTATTTGCTTTTTTCTAAAAAATAATGTTGCATGCGTTAAATATTTTTTGGAAATTCAAGCTCCAAAAACACAGCACTCGGATGTTTTAATTGTTCCTAAGGCAGAATTTTTGTGCGAATTTTTTGAAGATGCGTGTTTTTTTGAAGCCCTAGAAAAATACCAAGCGCATGAGCGCTATCTTGCCGGAAATATGTTTATTTTGAACGACATACTTGAAGAAAACATTTCGCATAAGCAGCCCCCCTTTGAAATCCAGCTCATGCTTTAAGAGGCTGCTTGAAAATTCAATTTTCTTCAGTTTGTTCTAATAATATCAGCATAAGGATAAGTATTATGAATAGTAATTTATTGTGTTACATTTGTCGTATTTGCGCTACACTTTGTCTCGCTGTGGCGATGTTTTATCTTATATACGAAGAAAACGCAGCCCTAGATGATATGGTGAATAAAGTGTGTGGGGTAGTTTTTGCTTTATGTGCTCTTTTTCAAATGGTATTTCGTCAGCGCCTAGTGAAGTGGAAAGACACTATTATTCCAATCATAATAACATATTGCGTTTGCGGACTCGTTATAGGAGTGCCAGTAGCTCTTATTATGTTTCTGACAGAATCTGAAGATGTGAGTATCTTTAGCGTATTTTTTACCGTATTTTCCTTTACTATTCTAAGCATATGGGCAATACGCTTTTTCCAGAAGTACACATTTATAAATTTATTTTGGCTGTATGATCCGTTTAGAAGTATAGACAATCCCGCAGAGCCCACCGAAGAATAAAAAAATATCCTCCTTACTGGAATACCTACTGTGGCGCCGTGATGTACGTGCAATATCAAACTTCTGTCGCCATGAAAGTTTCCCCCCAAATGCATTTGTCATAATTTTGTAACAATCCCACAATTTTTTTGACGCAAAGATGGCCTTTACTCGCAGAGCGATGAAGATTAGCATGTGTTGAAAATTTTTTTATAAAATAACTTTTCCAGCTGTGCGTTATGGGGATTGAACATGTCAAAAGAGTTGGTTCTTATTATTGAAGACGAGGCAGATATTCGTGATTTGCTAGTCTTTAACCTTGAGCGCGAGGGTTTTGAGGCTATACAGGCAGAAGATGGCCTGATGGGTCTTGAGCTTGCGCGCGCGCGTCATCCCGATATAATTTTGTTGGATGTTATGCTTCCCAAGAAAGATGGCTTTCAGGTTTGCCGTGACCTTGAGCGTGATGCCAGCACGGCGCACATCCCGATTATCATGCTTACCGCGCGTGGAGAAGAGGTGGATCGCATTGTGGGTCTTGAGCTTGGCGCTGACGATTATGTGGTAAAGCCTTTTAGCGTGCGTGAGCTTATTTTGCGAATTCGTGCTATTTTGCGTCGTCAAGAGCAGGTACAGCAAAATCCAAGTCTGCAAAAGCATGGTATCCATCTTGATCCGGCGGCACATGTGGCTATGGTGCAGGGTGAGTCCCTTGAATTAACGGCTACGGAATTTCGCTTGCTTGAAGATGTTATGCGTCATGCGGGTTCTGTGCGCTCGCGCGAGCAACTTTTGAATAGCGTATGGGGCTATCAATTTGAGGGATATGCTCGCACGGTGGATACGCATGTGCGCCGTTTGCGTGCTAAACTTGGGGCATGTGCGGACAGTTTAGAGACTGTGCGTGGGGTTGGGTATCGTTTCAAAGCTTAACATGCTGTTGAAAAAGGGTAAACTACTTCGTCAAAACAAAAAATCAGGCCACTTTGGATTTTTTTAAACAGATTTTTTTAACTGGCTATTAATAGGCATAAGCATGTCATTGCGTTTTAGTTTTTTTATCATAATTTTTGCAGTACTTTTTCTTGGGCTTTTGGCATTGCCACATGTGGTGAATATGTCAAACCTAAGCCCTCTGCAACATGCCGTTACCTATACACTTTTTGCAGTCATTGTAGCGGCTGTGACGAGCGCCTTATTGCATATCTATATACGACGAGATTTTCATCAAGTCCTTGATTTTGTAAACAAACTTACGCTTGGGCAATTTCATCGTCGCTTGCATATTACCGCTTCGCACTCCACTGCCTCTCTTGCTACCCCCATGAATGATATGGCCACATATTTTGAAAATTGCGTGCAAGATTTAAGCGCCAGCAATGAGCAATTGCTTACCATCTTGAATACCATGAATGAAGGCGTCTTAGTGCTTACGCCAAGCGGTAGCATTCAGCATTATAATCGTGCATTGCGCCATATGTTTCCGCAGGTGGAAAATTTTAAGGGCTTGCAGGTGGTGGAAGCCATCCCTGTACCAGGCTTACAGCAGGCGGTGGATGATATATTATCCGCACCGGTGCTAAGTAATGGCGCAGAAGGAAAAAATTATACATCTTTACAACTTGAGCTTGACCCCGAGAGGGTTTTTTCCGTACACTTAACCCCAGCAGGTGGCAATGATGTCTCCCTTGGCGCTGTGGTGGTATTCCATGATATTAGTCCCATTGTACGCCTTGAGAGAGTAAGGCGCGATTTTGTAGCCAATGTTTCGCATGAGCTTCGCACGCCTCTTACAGCTATTCAAGGCTACGCGGAAACACTTGTAAACACAGAGGATTTTCCAGAAGACTACAAGCGTTTTGTAGAGATTATCCGCAAAAATGGTGCCTATCTTGCGCGTATGGTAGAAGAATTATTGGCGCTGGCTCGCCTTGAAAATACGCATATGCCGCTTGCCACTTCTGAGGTAAGCGCCATCGAAAGCGTGCAAGCGGCCTTGCTTTTATGTCGTTTACAGCTGGAATTACGAAATATTCAGGTGAAGATTGAATTTGACGAGAGTATTTTACTAAAAGCCAATGTGCAGCATTTGACGCAAGTATTTAGAAATTTACTGGAAAATGCCGGACGTTATGCGCCGGAAGGTGATGCCATTGTGGTGAGAGCGCAAAGCCTTCCCGACACAGACGCAGAGCATGGCGGCATGACGCTTTTTAGCATTTGCGATAAGGGGCCCGGCATCCCACAGGTGGACAATATGCGCATTTTTGAAAGATTTTACCGCGTGGAAAAACACCGTAGCCACGCATCAACGGGCCTTGGCCTTGCTATTTGTAAACACACTGTAGAGCGACTTGGCGGACATATTTGGGTGGAAAGTCCGACCCCTGAGTTTTCTACGGTATTTTATTTCACTATTCCCACCTTCATTGGAGACTAGCGTGACCCAAGAGCACAAGTTAGTAGCTGAGCATGTTGACTTTTTTTATGGAGATGCGCAGGCCTTGCATGATGTGAGCCTAAGCTTTCCCGTTAATAAAGTTACTGCTCTCATTGGCCCGTCCGGCTGTGGAAAGAGTACCTTTTTACGCTGCCTAAATCGTATGAATGATCTTATCCCCAGCGCAAAAGTAAAGGGAAATATCACTCTTGATGGCAAGGATATCAATGCCCAAAATTCCGACGTGGTAGACTTACGCCGCAAGGTAGGCATGGTCTTCCAAAAGCCAAATCCTTTTCCTAAGACCATCTTCGAAAATGTGGCCTATGGTCTACGTGTTAATGGCATTAAAGACGAAAGCCTCATTGCCGGCACGGTAGAAGATGCACTCAAACGCGCTGCTATTTTTGATGAAGTAAAGGATCGCTTGCACAGCTCTGCCTTGGGACTTTCCGGCGGACAGCAACAACGTTTATGTATTGCGCGTGCGCTGGCTGTGGGACCGGAAGTCTTACTTATGGACGAGCCAGCATCTGCCCTTGACCCCATTGCCACGCAAAAGATCGAAGAAGGTATACATGAGCTGAAGCATCAGCTGACTATCATTATTGTTACACACAATATGCAGCAAGCCGCGCGTGTTTCTGACTATACAGCTTTCTTCTATATGGGAAAACTCATTGAGCATGATATCACAGATACGATTTTTACGCGTCCTGCCCAAAAACAAACAGAAGATTATATCACTGGGAGGTTTGGTTAATGTCTATTAAAGAAAATCAATTACAACAGATGATTGTAACCTTGCGCACCCGCTTATTAGTGATGAGTGCCATGGTAGGACTCGCCCTTGATGATGCTTGCAAAGCCCTCACAGAAGGTGATGTGGGCCGCGCCAGCGCAGTCATTGACGGCGACGCAGATATCAATGATATGGAAAACGAAATCGACGCCATGGCTTTAAGCATCTTAGCTCGTACACAGCCAGTAGCCAGCGATTTACGCTTCGTGGTATCTGCTTTACGTATGGTGCTAGACCTTGAGCGTATTGCCGACGAATGCGCGAGAATGGCTGAAATTACAGTACTTTTGGGCGGAGACTATGGCGACGGTGATGGAATTATTAAGGAAATCACCGACCTTATGAAAACCGCACGAAATATCTATACTTCAGCTGTGGACGCATTTCGCGAAGGTGATCCTCAAAAAGCCTTGCGTGTACGCCAACATGAAGACGAAGCAGCGCTCCTAGATGTGCGCATTATGCATCGACTCACCAGTGGCAATGAATTTGATGCGCATTCGGCCATGCACCTTATGCTCATTAGCCGCACCCTCAATAGAGCATGGCGCCAGTCCATGAACCTTGCCGAGCATACTTACTTTATTTATACTGGGGACAATCTTAAACACAGACG
>CAYJHU010000141.1:0-6725 GCA_964369655.1 uncultured Desulfovibrionaceae bacterium
GTGCTGGTTTTTGTGCGATTTTGAGTGGCTTGTAAGATTTTTTCTACTCGCGAGGAAAAAAGCATTTTGTAAATTTTAGCGTATATGAATACGTGAATTTGCAAAATGCTTTTTGACGAAGCGAGCAGGAAAAAGATGAAGACGCCAAAAGCGCACAAAAGTATTCCACAGGAATAACGCTAATAAATAAAAACAGCAGGGGAAGAAAAGAATCCAAGATTTTTTCCTCCCCCCCCAAAAAAATCAACTTACTTTAAAGCGGCTTTAAAGCCTTCTAAGCTCTTGCGTATAACTTGCTCGCCCACGCAAAAGGTCAGTCGAAAATGCCCTGGGCATCCAAATCCTGTCCCCGGCACAGCCAACACTTTTTGCTCAAAAAGACGTTGCACAAAAGCCACATCATCACCGCCCGGCGCCTTGGGGAAGAAGTAAAACGCCCCTTCCGGCAATTGATATTCATAGCCTGCTTCTGTGAGCACTTCTGCCATGGCATCGCGCCTTGCCTTATAAATATCCACATCCACCTGCGAGCCAAGGGCGGCGGCCATAATATGCTGACCCACCACCGGCGGATTTACATAACCTAAAATACGGTTGCATAAGGTAAGTGCCCCCATGAGCGCCGCACCCTCTTCGGGATTTTCAAAAAGTTGCGGCGAAGCAATAACATAACCAAGACGCTCACCCGGCAAAGAAAGGTTTTTGGAAAATGAAGAAACAACCACAGAATATTTATACATAGGAAGCACCGAAGGCACATCCACACCGTCAAAAGCAAGGAAGCGATACGGCTCATCAGCCAAAAGCCAAATGGGCTTGCCAAATTTTTCTGAAGCGCGGCAAAGCACGTCAATGACGCTTTGCAATTGCTCTTTACTATAAACAACACCCGTGGGATTGTTGGGAGAATTGATGATAAGCACGCGGGTTTTTTCTGAAATAGCCGATTCGAGTGCAAGCACGTCAGGGGCAAAAGTGTCCTTTTGTGCTGGCACAGCCTTAAAGCTTGCGCCATGATTTTCTGCATAAAAACCATATTCCACAAAAAACGGCGCAAAAGAAATTACTTCTTCACCTTCATTGAGCACAGAGCGAAAAAAGGCATTGAGCCCGCCGGCGGCGCCGCAGGAAAGGATAAGTTGTTCGGCACCAATGTTGATGCCTTGCTCCTTGCTCACTTCCTTGGCAAGCATTTCTTTTGCCCAAGGATAGCCACCGTTTGGCATATATCCAAAGGAAAATGGCTCCCCAGCTTTTTCTGCCAAGGCGTGCAGACCAGTGGCAACAGCGGCAGGTGGTGGCAAGTCAGGATTACCAAGGCTAAAGTCATAGACGTTTTCGGCGCCGTATTTACCTTTTAACTCTGCACCGGCTTCAAACATTTTCCGAATCCATGAAGCATTTTTCATATAACCTGCTACACGGCTTGACAAAATCGACATATTAACTCCTTTTTCCTTGTGATGCTGGCATATTGCCATTTTGTAAACTCTAGTTTATAAACTCAGCATATTGCATTCTGAGGAGAATACCATGCGCTTTTTACCCTTAGCCTTACTTTCCATGCTCTTACTCACAGCTTGTGGCAAAGATTATGTCCCCCCGGCTCCTGATTTACAAAGAGAGCTTGAGGTTACAGTTCATATCAATGACACCCATCGCTGCTCACGCATTTCACCCGAGATAGAAATTGAATCTCCACCTGCAGGCACGGTAGCCTTTGATATAACCCTGCAAGATACCACAAAAAATGGCCCCTCGCATGGCGGCGGCACCTATGAATATGACGGTGACAGCACCGCCGTAATCCCAGAGGGCGCATTGACCCGTTATTATACAGGGCCTTGTCCTTCTGCGGCTGACAATGGGCGCATCTATCAATATGTCGTAAAGGCCCTTGACGTCAACAAGCGAATGATCGGTATTGGCACCTTTGCCTTCGAGCAAGAATAAAATTTGTATAAAAAAGAATAAAAATCATCAAAATGCATAACAATACCTGGGGAAAGTCTTGGCTTGACGGCCTTTGCCTGTTTTTTTGCAGAATAGGCGTGGCTGGACTTGCGCCCAAGGCTCCCGGTACGGTGGGCTCCTTGGCGGCGCTTTTACTTGCGCCTTGGTGCTTTTTACCCTTAACCTTTTGGCCACGCATTGGCCTTTTACTCCTCATCTTTTTCTTGGGCGCCATGGCCAGCACGCAGGCAGAAAAATGCATTGGCGCCAAAGACCCCGGTCAAATTGTCATTGATGAATTACTCGGCATGTGGCTAACATTATTATTCTTTAATGACTTAAGTTGGCTCATGCTGGGTGCGGCTTTTATTTTCTTTCGAATTTTTGACATTGCTAAACCGTGGCCGGTCAAGGCCTCAGAAAAATGGCTTCCATCTGGCTATGGCATTATGATTGATGATGTTTTTGCCGGTGTTTATGCAGCGCTCTGCCTTGGCGTGCTGCATATTTTTATGTGAGAATTGCCATGATGCCATGCCGTTTTTTCCTACTTATCTGCTTTTGTTGCACTTTACTATTTCCACTCCCCAAGGGACAAGCCGCAAGCCTTATTGTTAACCCTGAAGTAGAAGATGGAAAAATCTTGGTCTTTATTAAAGGCCTTGGTGGCTTAAGTCAAATTGAACGCTCTTTACACATTGTTCATCCCCTTGAAAGCTATAGCGTGGAGGAAGGCACCAAACGCTTTGGAACAGGTTTTTTGCATAATTATACCAATGACCTTTGGTTTTTTGCTTTATCAAAAAGCTGTGTTTGGTCGGGCGAAGGAATGGCCATGCAGGACCGCGAAAGCATAGTTGAACTTGCTCCGCCAGCTCTTCGAGATCAAGCCAAACAAAACGGATTTAGCTTTGTGAAAGATCAACGCGTATCTTTGCGCCATGTGGAAGTCAAAGCCGATGCCAAGCGCTGGCCCCTTTTTGAGATTACTTTGAGCAAGGAAAATTCAGACAATAATTGCGAAGGGCATAATTTTTTTGGTGGCTATGAGGAAGATGAGGGACAATGAAAATATTTCTCATTCTTTTCCTGCTTTGCTTTGCAAGCATAGGCCACGGTGCTGAAGTTGACGGCACGCCTTTTAAGGTGCACGTGGACAGTCCCAATCCGCAAGGCGTTGAGACGTGCTTTTATTTTTTTGATAAATTCTCCGGTAAGTGGATTGTTTCCGGTTGGTATCAACTCAAAAATGGAAATAGCAAATTAGTGGTGGACACAAAATACCCTGTGGTTGGCTATGTGGGCACGGCCGGCAAGCATTTTTATAGCTCTGAAGGCTTTGAGCATGACGTGCTCTACCATGATGTGACCAAGGACAGATTCACCATTCAAGTTGGTGAGATGCCTAAGGGTAAGCCCATCTACCATCTTGGCTTCATCCTTGCCCCCATGAAGGATGGTCAAGGAAGCATGAACTTCACCGATGAGTTTTTATATACGCGTAGTACTAAATGATAATATGCGAAAGCAGACACTTGCATGCCGCTCAAATTTGGCGTAAAAATTAGGGCTGGCATTTATTTTTTTACACAAAAGGGCAAATAATGTTGCACATCTTTTCAAGAAAACTCTCCCTAATATTTTCTTTATGCTTAGTAGTAAGTGTTTTCATGCTCAGCGCATGCTTAAATACTTCAACATTTCGAGGCGATACCTCTTCTTCTACCAATTCGCCTGCCCATAGCGCGCCACAAGCGAAAGCTCCAAGCACTCCTGAGATGAAAGCGCCCCCAGCGCAAAGTTCCATGGAAGGCATTTGCCTAGCACTGGCTCTGCCACGCAGTGGAGAGCGCGCCGCACAAAGCCAAAGCATTCATCGCGGGGCTGAACTTGCCAAGCAAAAACTTGCTAAGCAAGGTGTAAAAGTTCATTTGCAATATGTTGACACCACCCAAAGCAGTTGGCTCACATCCTTACGCGCCTTACCCGCGCAATGCGCCGTGGTGGGCGGCATACTTGAGCCCATAAACTTTACACGCGCACAAAATGCAAAAATCACCAATAGCAGAAATTTCTTTGCCTTTTTGCCCACTTTGCCCTCAGTGCTTGGGCACTCAGAAGGCGTAAGCGGCTGGAGGCTCTTCCCTAGCACGCAAGACGAAGCCCGCACCTTATTAGACTTTGGTAAAGCCCTTGGATTACAAAGTTTTGGCACCATCTACGAAGAAGATAGCTATGGCAAAAATATGTATGCTTCCTTTAGGGCTCTAGCGCCGCGTGCACCTGTGGCAAGCTATTCGGCCAATAATGTTGATGCGTGGAATAGCGCCGCCCAAAGGCTTTTGAAACCACAAGGCCATGCGCGATCGCTGGACGCCATATTTGTTCCCGGCTCACTTAAGCACCTTGACGGCATAGGCACTGCCATCTTTAACCATGGCGGAAAAAATTCCATGTTATTTGGCTCCAGTCGCTGGCGCCAAGATCGCGGCTTTACACCGCCCAATGTGCAAAAGTTTGCTTTAGCCATTTTTCCTGATGCCATAAATCCCGATAATTTGCCTTCTGGCATTAATAACTTTTGGTCAGCGCTTGGGCATGACTTTGTAGAGCTTGGCGCTCGCTTAGCCCTCACTAGCTATACCTCTGCTACCATGCTTAATACTAAACTTCAAAACATCCCGAAGCATGATTTTGCCATGGCGCCCATAGCATGGGACGCCCAAGGCAGAGCGCGTCAACAAATGCATGTTTTTCGCATTGGCAAAAATGGACAAGAGCTTACCAGTGTAGACGAAATGCAAGGGATTCGTGCAAAAGTTTTAGGACTTGGCACTGTGCAGCCTATTTCTTCCGCAAAGCCTGCGGATAAACCTGCCCCTGTCACGTCGCGGCCTTTAACACCGCCAGCAAAAGCACAGCCAACACCTACAAAAAATCCACCTGCGGCTAAGCCTGTAGCGCCTACACCAGCAGGAGAGCCTGTTTTACCAACATTAGATATGGATAAAAAACAAACCTTTACCACTTATTAAAAAGGACATCACATGCCTATTAGCACCAAAGACGTTGAACGCATGGCAAGCCTTGCCCGTCTTAATATTGACCAAGAAACAAAAGAGCTTTTTGCTAAGCAATTTGCTGACATTATAAATTATATGGATATACTTGCCGAAGTGGATACGAGCAAGGCCGAGGCCATGTACAGCCCTGCCCTGCATGCAACTCCAATGCGCGAAGATGAAGCAAAACAAAGAGCCACGCGCCAAGAAGTTTTAAGCAATGCTCCGCAAACCGATGGGCAATATTTTGTTGTACCGCGTATTGTTTAATCTTTTTATAAATGACATTCAATGACAATCAATTTACTAAGCATAGAATAGGAAATTTATGAGCATACATACCTTAAGCCTTGCACAAGTACGCAAAAAGCTTGCTGACGGCGAAATCAGCGCGCAAGCCGCAGTAAAATCCTGCCTTGAGCGCATCGAAGCAACCGAACCACACATTAATGCCTTACTTGCCCAAGATGGCGACACTGCCCTTGAAGAAGCCGCTCGCATGGATGCAGAGGGATATTCAGCACAAAAGCCTCTTTGGGGCGTGCCCGTAACCATCAAGGACGCCATTTGTACCAAGGGATTGACCACCACTGCCGGCTCCAAAATTTTGCATAACTTTGTGCCCTTTTACGATGCAACCGTAGTTGCAAAATTACGTGAGGCCGGTGCCATTATTCTTGGCAAGAACAACATGGACGAATTTGCCATGGGCTCTACCACCGAAAATTCCGCCTACAAATGCACTCACAATCCTTACGATGTGACGCGCGTGCCCGGTGGATCCAGTGGCGGTTCTGCGGCCTCTGTGGCGGCCATGCAATGCTTTGCATCCCTTGGCACCGATACAGGCGGCTCTATTCGTCAACCTGCGTCACTGTGCGGCTGTGTGGGCATTAAGCCCACCTACGGACGCGTGTCACGCTATGGCGTCATTGCTTATGGCTCTTCCCTTGACCAAGTGGGGCCTTTTGGGCGTAGCGTTGAAGATTGCGCCCTTGTGCTTGAAAATATTGCCGGTCACGATGCTAAGGACACGACAAGCGATCCTCGTCCCCTTGCGCCTTCTGCCTATAGCAACGCCCTACATGCGCGCAATGATTTGAAAGGCCTTAAGGTGGGCGTACCCACAGAATTTTTCACCGAAGGGCTTGATGCAGAAGTTGGCGATGCCTGCACTAAGGCTCTTGATACACTTAAAGAGCTTGGGGCAGAAATTGTAAATGTAAGCCTTCCACATACTAAGGCTTCCATTGCCAGCTATTATATTGTTGCCATGGCAGAAGCGAGCTCAAATCTTGCCCGTTTTGATGGGGTCCGCTATGGTTTACGCTCAAAAGACAGTCAAGACCTTGCCTCGCTGTATATTGATTCCCGCTCCGAAGGTTTTGGTAAGGAAGCACAAAGACGTATTATGCTTGGCACCTATGTGCTTTCTTCCGGCTACTATGATGCATATTTCCGCAAAGCGGCAGAAGTGCGCCACGTTATCCGCGAAGACTATCTTAAAGCCCTTGGCGCTTGTGATGTGCTTTGCGGACCGGTATCGCCGGTGACAGCATGGAAGCTTGGAGACATGGGCGGCGATCCCTTACAAATGTATTTGAAGGATATTTATACCCTTTCCTTGAACCTTGCCGGATTGCCCGGATTAAGCCTGCCCGTTGGCCTTGGTAAAGACAGCAAGATGCCCGTGGGTATGCAGATTCTTGG
>CAYJHU010000142.1:0-6710 GCA_964369655.1 uncultured Desulfovibrionaceae bacterium
TCACCCTTAATGGTGACGGTGACTTCTTTGCTATCCCAAGCTCCATTTTCGTCTTGCACATAGATTGTGAAGTTTTCAGTTTTGTAAGTATCAGGATTGTTTTCATCATACTCTGGGAGAGCTTGTAATGCTTTTTTGCCCTCGTCACTTAGCACATAGATGTAGTCCCCAGTATTTTGATCTATTATGAGACTTCCGTATTCGCCTTCATGCTCGTCAACTTTGTCTTTAACACCATCACCATCAACATCATATTCAGTGAGGCCATCTTTAGCATTGGGATCCATGTCTTCAAGGTCAAGGTGTTCAAAAAATGTCTCGTTATCAAACTCACCTTTAAGAAGTTCTTTAAGTGCATTTGCAATGTCTTCTTGCGTACTACCATCAGAAGTGAGGATATTTAGCAAAGTTTCATAAGTTGCAACTTCAAGCCCTAACTCAGAGGAACCTTCAGCCGGTGAAATTTTTGCCCATGCAATTTGGCCGTTTAGACCAAATAAATCAGTTGTCAAAATTTTACCAAGGTCAGTTACTCCACCTAAAAATGTATTGAAAACAAGCGCTAAAGCTCCGTCTAGGCCAAGCATTTCTGCAATACTTTGATCTGAATTGGGATCTAATGATGAAAGGTCAAAATCAATGCCATTTTCTATAAGCCATAACCCAGCTGAGCCGTTGATTGCTGCATTGTAGTCATCGTAATCAGAGAGTTTGCTCTCAAGCGCACTCAGTTCCTTTTTTTGGTTTGAACTTAGAAACCACTTGGAATTCAACTCATCTCTTCTTGCTATATCAGTATCAAATTGACTTTGACCACCCTGGTAATTATCGATAAAGTCCTTAAGGTTGCCTTCAACAATTGCTTTTTCAGCATTTAGATCATCTAATTCTTGCTGTTCATTAGCTTCAATTGCGAGTTTTGCTGTATTAATCTTCTCTTGAATAGTATCGATTAAGTTTTGTGCAATAGGACCAGCATTATTGTCTATGTATTCATCAAGAGTGATTTTATTAGGCTCACCACCTACATAGAAGGTAAGTTTATCGCCTAGCGTTCCACCTTGGTCAACATCAGAAGCAGTAGCTTTACCTGAAACAGAAGTTTGGTCTTCGTTCATAATAAGATTATCTGCATCTGTAATGATAGGTTTATCATTAGTACCTGTTACATTAATTTCTAAGGTATATTCCTTAACTTGACCGAATTCATCGTAAGCTTTAACTGTGAAGCTATCTGTTGCGGATTCGTCTTTGTTGAGCGCGTTTGTATCAGAATCGTCATTAAGCAAAGTATATTCATAGCTACCATCTTGATACAAGGTGAGTGTTCCAAATTTACCCTCAACAGTCTGGGTAATGGAAGATTTCACAATTTCAAGCAATGCTTCTAAGTTTATGCCTGCTAAGCTGGATAAAGCATCACCTGCACCATCAATCAGGTTTTTTATGTCAGATACACTAACAGAACCATCAAGAAGGCCTTCAAGCATTCCGCTTGTTCCAGAAATTAATCCACCAAGATTCGTAGCATCTAGTAAAGAGATGTCTAGATCCTTAAAGTTTGTGATTAAAGCATTGACAAAGCCTTCTCGGTCAAAGCCAAAATTGTTAATATTCAGTTTATCACCAAGCATAACAATAGTATTGCCGTCATCATCGGTGATATTTAATTTTCCGTCAGCTTTTGCATCGCCTGGAATTGGGAAGTTTGCTGAATAATCAGTCTCCATGTTTTCAAAAGCTTCTGTTAATGTATTTGTAAGGTCTTGTTTGAGGCCTGTGATAAAGGTGTCAGCTCCTACCATTTCACTCAAAGAGCCAACGAGTCCATCTTCTGCTACGGAAAAGAGATTGTCGACAATACCGCCACTTGCTGTGGTGATAGCAGTTCCCATCACATCGCCGCCAACGCCTGCTTCTACAACGGTTGTATCTGAGCCTTCTGCTAGTGATATCACTGGCGCATCACTCGTGCCCATAACCTTAAAGCTCACATCTTGCTTATCCCATGCGCCATTTTCATCTTTCACATAGATAGAGAAGTTTTCAGTGGGGAGAGCGTCATTGTCATCACCACGAAGTTGCAAGGCCACGAAAGCAGCAGCGGTGATAGGATTGGCCTTAGCTTCGTCCCAAGTATAGAGGGCATAAGTGTAGTCGCCATCGGCATCAAGAGTCATTTTACCATAAAGGCCATTTAATACAGCAGGATTTCCTGCAGTAGCTTCATCTGATTTAGGCATGTTAGCAGCAAAGGTTTCATACATTTCTTGAGTGATGTCTTCAATCTTATCAAGCTTGTCATAATCCATGCCATTAATATTCAATAAACGTAGGAAGTCAGCAAAATTAGGTAAATCGTAAGAAAGACTAAAGTCATGACTGTCAATGTTGTCAGGATCATTAAAGTCAGCCGTACCAGTTATAACGGCAGGGCCTTTTTCTTTTAAATCGTCTGTATAATCTTCTTTTGTATAATCTTCATCATTTTCACCCAAGAATTCATAAACAGTATGCTCAACAGAGTCTTGCGTAAATACTGGACGATCATTGGTGCCTTCGATGGTAAGAGTAACATCCTTTGACGGAACAGTGACATCACCATCAGTTACAGTAAAGCTCAGTGTATAGGAAGGATCCACATTTCCATTACCATCTTCATTAAGTCCATCAGCTTTATCATTATCAATTTTATACATATAGGAACCTGTGGAGCTGTTCAGATATAAAGTACCATATGCATTATCATAAGCTAAATCAAAGAGAGGATTATCAGAGGTAACTTCTGCCCATCCCTTCATGCCTTCATCTGGGTCACCTGTAAAAGCATAGGTAAGCGCTTCAAGATCAATATCTGTGGCCACAATTTGGCCCATAGCAAAAGGTTTGCCGGGGTCAGGAGCATTTTCTAAATTTTCTTTACCAACGATAATGCCATGTCCGGATTCTTGTACGGTGAGCTTTTCGGTTATAGCATGAATAACAGGAGCATCATTGGCGCCAAACACATCAAAGGAAATATTTTTGTAGTCCCATGCACCATGCTCATCTGCTACGTAAACGGTAAAGTGTTCGGTATCAAGAGCTTGCTCTTTGTCGTCACGCATTTGCAAAGCCCAGTAAGCAGCTTCATATTCGGGGCCAAGCTCTTTGGCTTGTGCTTCTGTATAAAGGGTATAGACGAAGTCACCGCCGTTGGCATTGTTGACGCCGTTAGCGTCATCTTTTTGTACTATAGTTAACTGGCCATACAGCCCATAGGCAGTGGCGCCGGAATCAGGAAGAACGTTATTTTCTTGATATTTATCAGCGTCGGCATTGCTCACAGCTGCTTGCAGTTTGTCAATAAAGGCATCTATTGAATTACTTGCATTGGCAAGAAGATCTGTAAGAGGATGATTTTCTGCTAATTCTTTTATCTTTTCTACATCACTTGCAAAGGCGTCAAAATCCTTTTGTATTTGATCAAACAAAGAGTTCAGTGAAGAAGTAACCACGCCTTGCAAGCCATCTACCAAAGATTCTACAATGGCATCAACCTTAGCACCTTCTTGGGGCAACTTAGCAAGTTCACCGCTGATAAAATCTGTAAATTTATCAACAATGGCTCCACTGACAGGGGAATTAACAAGAGTATCTAATTTGCCAAATTCAGCTTGTAAAATTTGTGCAATATTGGCCATTGCGCCGGAAGTATCAGCAGCATCACCAATATTTTCTAGAGCATTGGTCAGTTCTTTGGTAAGAGCTTCTTCAAGCTTAGGTAATACTTGTCCTACTTTTTCTAAATAGCTTGACAAATCAAGGGCTTTTAATTGCTCAAGGAAAGCGGACATATCTTGTACGAATGGAGAATTTTCAACGTCATCCTTATAGGCTTCTAAATCAGCTAAAGCCTTTGCCATTCTATCATATGTGGCTTGATCTAACAGGTTGGGATTGATGGTAGAAACACTATAGGTAAGCTCATGCCCGTCATCCACATCAGAGCCAACGGCGCTGCCAAAAACAGAACCGGAAGGAACTTCAGGAGTAGCGTCAGTCTCATCTGTAGTAAAAGCATCTTTAACCGCGAAGTTCTCTTCTGTTACTTCAAGAATGGGCTGATCGTTGCTGCCTCTAATGGTTATGGTTACATCCTGAAAGTTGGATAAGCCAGTCGGGTCGGTGACAATAACCCTAAAGGTTTCTGTCTCAATTTGCCCTAAACTAAGGTTACCATGAAGAGCATCATCGAAAATATATTCAAAAATACCGGTAGATGCATTAATTGCAAAGTCACCAAAAGCACCAGTGCCAGAACCTTCAAGAGTAAATCTCAAGGCACCACCCTCTGGATCAGTAGCATTTACTTGACCACGGGCAAAAAGGTCACCGCCAAACTTCTGGTTAGGAGCGGTAGGGGATGGAGAACCATCAGGATTACGTCCTACACCGGACTCAATAGCATCGGCTTGTCCGGCATAAAAATCACCTTCTGTGCTAAATTCATCCTCAAAAACGGTAACTCCGTTGATGACAGGAGGAAGATTGGGGGCAGTATCTTCAGGAAAATCTGTTAAAAAGGTTGCTGCTTCACGAGTTTGGTCAAGACCGTCAAGGCTATCAATACCGCCAAGAAGAGAGCCACTTGCAAAGCTTACGATGGTACCGCCGCCTTGGGCGCCGGCGCCAGCGCCGGGACCGGCCGCAGGCATTAAGTCTTCTGCCATACCGGCGAAGAATTGTTCGCCGCCAACTTCGGCTTGTTCGGCACCTTCGCCAATTAGGAAGGTAGGCATATTTTCGGCATTATAGGCTTTATAAAAGTCAGTCAAAGTAACAGAAGACTTACTTGCTTCTGTTGCAGGAGTAGCGGCTTCACCTTCGGCTGCACCGCCAAAAGTAAAGACCAAATGATCACCATCGCGCGTTAAGGTTGCGTCACCGGGTTCAAATTTTAATTGCAAACGATCTTTTTCGTTTGGAGTAATGGTAACATTTTGTCCAGCCTGTGGTCTTTGTAATTGAATATCAGCCATGGTAGTGTCCTTTTTTTTTGAAATAACGCAAAACGTACAGCAAACGTTCAGAGTATACGCCATAACGACAAAAGGCGAGCAACAAGTCTCGCTATGTAAAGTGGAAATATAAGTGCTTGGAGTATAAGTAGAAAACCAAGCAACGGGGCTTTGCCCCAGGCTATATAGCCCACAAGTGTAGTATCTAAAGACACACCTGTAATAATAGGGTCACTTTGGGAGAATGACCACACGCTTTATTTGCGTACTATCACATTACACATCTACAAAAACTTTGTCAATAAAGTTTCATTCTTTTGTTATAAAAAAGTAACTATTTTAAAATAAGATTGCTAGACAATGACTTAGCCTATACGTCCAAAGATTTTTTCTCTCTGCACTTGTCCTTGCATCAAAACGCGCTTATAGCTCAACACCTTCCTCTAATATTCTCAGGCCTTACCTTTTTACTTAAAATCAATTACTCATCTGTGATAATATTATTCTTTTTGTGATAGTTTTTCCATTCCTAAAAATTTCAATTTCATTTTCGCTGTTTTCTGTAGTCGGTAACGGTTTGCCATATTCACAAGGAGTACCATTTATTTTTGCAATGATATCACCCTTAAATATGTTTGCTTTGTATGCTTGAGAGCCTTCTTGCACAGCCTTAACTAAAACCCCCATGCGGCTATCTGTTAATTGCATGTAGGTGCTAGGAGGTAAAGCTTGAGCAATGCCAAGAGATTGTGGATCATTTTTCAGCTTGGCATAGAATAAACCTTTGTAGTCTGCATGACTAATAGAAATAGGGATGTAGTCTGTTGACACAGAACCTGGGGTAGTAACTGTTGCAAAGTCGCCGCTCATGGTAGTGACAGTTGTAGTCTTACTTGGAGTAAATGTGGTAACAGGCATGCTGGATTTTTCTTCTCCAGAGTAGATTCTGCTCCATAAGACTAAGCATGCTAAAACCTTCTTACCCTGCTCGCGAGCTTGGGAGATGTCATAGCTGTCATTATACTCTGGTCCATTCCAATTTGCTGAACCTATTAAAACATAGCCTTTTTCGAACATTAAAATTTCAAGCTCAGTATCAGATACATTTTTGGGTAATTGACGCACTTCCGGCACCGTACAACTTTGTGTTTTGTTGTTTATGCCCATGTTATGCTGTTCAGGAGTATAGAATTTTTGGAAACCATTACTACAACCAATTAAAAACAAAACCAATACACAAGGTAAGACATTTTTAATCCTTCCCATAGCGAGCTCCTTAAAAATTGACTTTGGTCTACAATCTCTCTATTTTTATAACCTTTATTTTACGTTGAATACAGCTACGAATAAGCAAAAAACGAAGATAAGCACGGTGAATGCTAGTGCCATGGTTATATAGAAGCACGATTTTTTAGAAAAAGCAATAGTAGGCTAAAAAATTATCATCTAATTCATCCTCGCTGTAGAGGCAGAAAATTGTCCTGAGCATATCCATAAGCTAAATTATCTATGAGGGCGAGTTTACCACGAGCCACATCAGCTTCCATCATGGAAACCCCAAAAGTTGGGCAAACCGCTTGACACAAACCACATTTCATACAGGCGATGATGCGGTCGTCAAGAGCCATCAATTGTTTTGCTAAGCGTTGTAAACCTGTTATAATAATTACTTATACTAAATGCTAACTAACTTTGTAAGCATACACATAC
>CAYJHU010000143.1:0-6666 GCA_964369655.1 uncultured Desulfovibrionaceae bacterium
TTGGAAGGCTCTGCCTCCCAAACCCACCGCCTCTAAATTAATAGAATATACTATTTATAGTTTTTTTAAAAGAACCACCATTGCCGCAGGCCGGGCTTTTGGAAATACGCGAAGCGAATTTTCAAAAGGTACGGACTGCTCGTTTTTATGCGCTTTTGAGTGGATTATAAGATTTTTTCATCTCACAAGGAAGAAAGTGTTTTGTAAATTTTAGCGTACTTAAGTACGTGAATTTGCAAAACGCTTTCTGACGATGCGAGATGGAAAAAGATGAAGACACCAAAAGCGCATAAAAGTATCACCAAGAACATGGCACCAAATGAAAGTCAACAATATCAATTTTTTATCAAACCATTGTTTGCTTCAAGCAACAATGTCTTATGCCACACCAAAAGCGCAGATCTTAGCGAAAGCACAAGTTCCAAAAAGCTTTGCCATTTAGCACCTCGCTCTTGAAAAAGCACCAGCCACAAATGCCCCAAAGCCTTGAGGGGCGGGCATTTTTCAAGCACGGCAAACATGGTATTACATAAACTTATAATGCGCGGACCGCTGTGTTTTGAAGGCATAAGCTGCAAAAGTTGCATATGTTCTTTAAGCAAAAGCAAAAGCTGAGTACATTGCTCAAGCGTATGCGCAGCACTTGATCTTAGTTCAGGCGAAAGCCCCGCCACATGTGCATGTAGTTCTTGCACGGCAAAAATTTCTTCGACATCAGAAGCCTCAGAGGCAAGATTGTTGTCAAGAATATGACGATAAAAATAGCGCTGTAAATGCAACCAATGGCTGCGTTCTTCGTGCTCATGTCCGGAAAGTCCATCAAGTGTTATAAATCCCGAATCATCCATGCGACTTGTCCAAATGCGCACGTGCTGTTGATGGCATTTTTTTTCCATATCCCAGTGACCATACGCTAAATACTGCTTTGCCAAATTACCGACAATTTCAGCAGAAATGCTGTATAAGCATGGTTGATTTTGCCCAAAAGCACAGGGTTTATGAAAAGCACAAGGATGGCAAGACAGCGCAGGCTCAAGGCAACAGGCATTTTGCATATATGGCCCGGTATCCCAAGCTTGCGCGGTGGAAAGAAAAATACCTATCACCGGCACATCAAGCCCTGCAGCCAAATGCATGGTACCCGTATCATTACTCACAATCAACGCACAAGAACTCAGCACAGCAGCCAGTTCCAATATATTCGTCTTGCCGATAAAATCTAAATAGGGAGCTGGATATTGCCCAGATGCTGAAGCCAGGGTAGCATAGTTTTTGCCAAGCTCCGTCTCTTGTCCGCTGCCAAGAAGCACAGCACAAAGCCTTTCTTCTTGCCAGAGCTTTGCCCCAAGTTGTACAAAATGCTCCACTGGCCATTGGCGCCTTTGTTCACTGGCACCAAGCTGAAAAGCCACAAAACCTTTACATTCTGATGGTTTTTGACTGTTTAAATGTTGATAAGCCTCTTGAAGCAAACTTTCATCTGGTTTTTGCAGACCACGCAAAGGGGAAAAATTTGCCACCTTTGCCACTGATCGAAACATATCGACCAAATTAAAGGGACAATTCATGCGTTCGGAACTCGCACCTTGCAAAAAGGTTGTCCATAAATCCCCGCTTTCGCCAAAGCCATGATCATCGAGCCCAAAGCCCCAAATGGGAATGTTTTTGTGCTCTTGGGATGTAAAAGTAAGGCGCCTTGCCAAAAGACGAGCGCTTAGCGTAGCTGTGGTGTTAATAACTAAATCTACAGGAAAATGTGTGGATACATGCAAGATAAGTTTTTCCACTTCTTGCACGGCAAGCGTCCATTTCGTCGGGGCTTGCTCTGCATTTTCTTGTTCTATTTTTTGGTCCGCTTTTTGTTCTAGGGAACGCAAAAAAGCTCCACCTGAAAGAGGGTAAACATAGTCAAGCCCTTGAAGAAGCACCGTTGCCGGAGCAAAATTCTCCAAGCAAATGAGCCCTACACTATGCCCTTGTGCTTGCAACCCCAAGATGACAGGTTGCATTTGCAAAAGATCGCCAAAGCGCGTCAGATTTATAATAAGTACGTTCATGCCTTGGCCCCTACCCTTACATCATTAAGCCAGAGAATTTTGATTCAGCATGGCCAGTGCAAGGCCTTTTTCTTCTACCATGCGATTGCGTACCGAGGCTTGCACCGCAGCAGTGGAATTGCCAAATTGAGTGCTACGAATATCATACACTTTAGCAATGAGATTTTTTTCAAAATTTTCACCCTCAACATCGCCTGACCTTGCCGCCGCGCGCCCAAAAATACGTGCCGCACCGGAAGGCCCATGTTGCACAGCGGTACTAAAGAGCACCTCCTGAGTCGCCTTAGAAAGATTTGCTGTATCTATATTAGTATTTGCCTCAATTTTTTTCAAGGCCGGCATATAATGTGTTTCATGGATAAATTGTTTTTGCAATGCTTCTAGGCGCTCGGGTTCTTCATTAGCTAATTTACGCCACATATCCGGCATACCGCCACGGCGTGAACCAGTATTGGCAGGGCCAGCATCGCGTAGCATTTTGGCTATTTCTGGATCTTCTCTTTCAGCCATTTTTAAGAAATTCTCCATACTGCCTACTTTTGAGGCAATTTGGTAAGAGCCGTATGACGTGCCACCGGTACGGTCGTAGCCGATGGCAGCCATCCCATCCCTTCCCGATTCAAATTTCTTAGATAAATTTCCAAGCCCGCTGGAAGCAGAAGTATTATCCGTAATATTTTTTTCCGCCATGGTAATATTTTTCGAATTTCCGCGTGTATGCTGCATGGCTAGAGCTTGAGCTTTAATAGAATTTGCCATGGGCACAATGGGCGCACGCATATTCATACTTCCCATGACGTTACGCATATTTTTCATGCCAACATCATTGCGTGCAACATCCAAAAGACTGTCACTTTTGCCCATGTTTTGACTCAAAGACTGCAAGGTTTCTAGTTGTTGCTTATTAATTTGCGCTTGATTCAAACGCTGAGTATGCACTCCAGCTTGTTGCAAAAGTCCATTTCCATCTAAATTATTATTAAAATTCAAACTTGCCTTGGCGGCAGCAAGAGAATTTTGACCACCCGGCATAGCAAAAAGATTATTTGCCTGTTTTGCCCCACGCTGATTGGCCATAAGAGAAGCAAAATCATTGCTTGCACCCGGTTTTTGAACAGGACGGCGTATAGCATTGCCATCGCTGTTAATGGGAGGACTGAGTGAATTTGTAATAGACATAAGAAACTCCTTGCAAAACGGTACTACTCTAAAAATATGATACTGAGCAGATACACATTGAATGCAAAATAAGTTCCAATTCTATTATAACAAGAAGTTATGATGTATTTTGTCAGATTTGTGACAAGAATTTTAGAAAAATTCTAGGGGGAAAATTTATAAGAAACTAGGGGGAATTTCCTAAAAAACTCCCCCTAAAAAGACGTTATCTACGCATAATTATCAAAATTTTGCCCACTTTTGTACCGTAGCAAAAAGCACTTCAGGGGAAATAGGCTTGGTTATATGTTCATTCATGCCATGCTCAAGGCTAATTTCCTTATCGCCGGTCATAGCATGGGCTGACATGGCTACTACCGGAAAATCCTTAAGACGAGCATCTTCGCGAATTTTTGTAACTGCAGTCAAGCCGTCCATCACTGGCATCTGAATATCCATAAACACCAAATTATATTTAACATCTTCGGATAAATTATTTTGTAGCATCTGTAAAGCTTCTTGACCATTATTAGCTATATCAACGCTATGACCGGCACTTTTAAGAAGTTCCTCGGCAATAAGCTGATTAATTGTATTATCTTCAACCAAGAGGATATGAGCACAGCGTTCTGCCAGATTTACACTACCAGCAGGGGCTTCGTCTGCTTCTGCTCCTTGTACAATAAGAGCTTCGCAAGGGGCGCTGGTTTTCGTTTCAAAAACACCGTCACTCTCTAACATATCCACTACAGATTCATCAAAATCTCCCAAGTCATCATCGTCAAAGGCAGATTTCACTTTTACAAAATCATCCGCTGCCATTTCAAAAATAGCAGTGAAGAAGAATGTAGACCCCTTGCCTTCTTCACTTTCTACCCAAAGGTCACCATGCATAAGACGCGCAATGCGCCTTGCGATAACAAGGCCAAGGCCGGTGCCGCCATATTTGCGAGTAAAAGACGTATCCGCCTGCATAAATGCTGTAAAAAGTCGCGCACATTGAGTTTGACTCATGCCAATTCCACTGTCTTTTACAGAAAATAAACAGCGCATTCTATTGCCGTCTTGAGTACTGGACATGGAAACCACAACGGTGCCTTCATCGGTAAATTTAATGGCATTACCAACGAGGTTAAAAAATATCTGCTTTACTCGCAGGGGGTCACCAAGCATGGCCGTGCCCACAGTATCACTTTTCTTAAACTCTAAATTGAGTTTTTTTGCGTCAGCTTGTGGCTCAAAAAGCAATTTTAATTCACTACATATTTCGGATAAGGTAAAGGGAATATTTTCCATTTCCATCTTGCCGGCATCGATTTTTGAAAAATCTAAAATATCATTAATAATGCGTAATAAATTACTGGCAGAGAAAATAGTTTTATCTACATAATCCTTTTGTGCTTTTGCTAGTTTAGTATTCCCAAGCAAGTGTAACAAACCAAGCACACCATTAAGCGGGGTGCGAATTTCATGGCTCATATTAGCCAAAAATTCGCTCTTAGCCTTGGCGCTTTGTTCGGCGGCATCACGGGCAGTACGCAAATCTTGTTCAACAGCCCGAATTTCAGCCAACATGGCTTTAAGCTCGCGCAAATCGCGTATATAAGAAATTACCCGCTTTTCTCCATGCAGTTCCGTTCTTCTAAGGGTAATCTCCACGGGAACTTCGTCGCCCTGCTTATTGAAAAACAAAAATTCTTCTACAACTTCACCCTCCGCAAAGGCTTGCGCAATGCTTCTGACCGCAAACGCATCGGTATCTTCGCCATTTGGCTGAACAGTAGGAATAATATTGGAGCGGTTTTTCAAATAATCATCTCGATCATTAAATCCAAACAACTTCACAACACTTTGATTACAATCAAGAAGCTTTAAATCCTCAGACCAAACATTTATTCCTAGCGGGGTAGCATCTAAAATTGTCTGTACTCTTGCTTCATTTTCTTTTAATGCATCTAAAATATTTGTTATTTCGCGCAAGTCATGAAGATACGTAATCACCATTTCTTCATCACGCATGACAATACGAATAAAGGTAATTTCAAAGAGTAAATCTTTGCCGGATTCACTCAACATATGAATATTTTCAAAACGATGATAGCCTTTTTCAAAAGCAAGCACTAAGCCGGTATGCAAAAGCTCCGCTGTGGGCGTACCATCAGGTTGGTTCCCGAGCATGGTTTTTTCATACTCGTCAAGGAAATCATCCTTAGTATCATATCCAAATATTTTAAGGCTTTCCATATTACAGTCACGCATTTTAAAATTATCATCCCAAACATTAATGGCCATGGGAGTCATATCTAAAATGGCGCGCATGCGTTCTTCCACATGCGATAAGTTAAGAATATTTTCCGTTACGGCAGAAATATCGTGAGTATAGCCGATAACACATTCTTCACCCTCTAAAACAACACGGCACAAGGTTTCTTCAGAGGGGAAACTACGCCCTTCATTATCAAGATTTATCCATTGAAACGAACATTTTCCCTTTTCAAAGGCTTCTTGTAAATATTGTTTTGAAAGCTCTTTAGACAAGCCATCAGGCTGATATTCTGGAGAAAATTTTAAAAAATTTGAAACATATTCTTCTTTGTTTTGCACCTTAAAAAGATCCAAAACAGCCACGCTACAATCAATAAGCTTAAGATCCTTAGACCAAAGATGAATAACCAAGGGCATGGTATCCAAAAGAGCTTTGGTTAATTCTGTGGCAATACATGAGCCGCTTGAAAGTTTAACCTCATTTTCTAAAAATTTTACATAACAAATATAATAACTTGAACTTCCTTGCACTACAGCATTAAAAGTAATCTGAGCAATAAATGACGTGCCATCTGATTTTTTAAAAAGCCAATTACTTTCACAAGTAGTATCTTTTTGGGCAGAATGTAAAGTATTTTTGAGTTTTACCTGAGTATTTTGACCATCTTCTTGCAACTCAGGCATGACAGCGCATAAATCTATGCTATCCGAGCTTGACATATCTAGCTGTAATAAAGAAGAAAAGGCATCATTGCAATACTCAATGCGCAAGTTATCAGAAAGACACATGCAAGGAAATGGCAAGGAAGTCAGAACAGTCGGGGAAAGACTTGTAAAAAAAGATGGAAGGCTCTTGTAAGTTCTCGACATACTTATTCCTCATGCTCTATGGTATGAAAATGCTATAAGAAAATATGAGACACTTTTAAGGCTTTTAGGCGTTGTTCAAAAACTCTATAAAAAAATTGTCTCTTAGTCAATCATTGAATGTTGGGATTTAATTTTTTAAAAGACTTATTATATACGATTTTTAAAGTAATATGAAGTAAAAATTACATTTAGCATCCAGTAAATTATGTGCACAAAAAATAAACCACCGTGCGCAAGTGTCAATATGTCCAGAGACCTCTACACAATTATTTTCAAATATAACTTTGCAAGTAAAATTTTAGAAATCGCTTAAAGT
>CAYJHU010000144.1:0-6521 GCA_964369655.1 uncultured Desulfovibrionaceae bacterium
GTGGTGTTGCGCTCAATAAGCTTTGTGAACACGCCGCCCATGGTTTCGATACCAAGGGAGAGCGGGGTTACGTCAAGTAAGAGCACGTCTTTTACGTCACCGGCAAGGATACCACCTTGGATGGCGGCGCCCATGGCGACCACTTCGTCGGGGTTCACGGTGCGGTTAGGCTCTTTACCGAAGAATTCGCCCACTTTCTTTTGTACAAGTGGCATACGGGTCATACCGCCCACGAGGACAACTTCATCAATTTGATTGGCAGAAAGTCCTGCGTCGGAAAGGGCTTTGCGGCAAGGCTCAATGGTGCGATCCACTAAGGCTTCTACTAATTGCTCAAGTTGTGAGCGAGAAATCTTAATGAGCAAGTGCTTGGGGCCGTTTTGGTCTGCGGTGATAAAGGGCAAGTTGACTTCTGTTTCCATGGAGGTGGACAAGTCTTTTTTGGCCTTTTCGGCAGATTCTTTAAGGCGTTGCAAAGCCATACGGTCTTGAGCAAGGTCAATGCCATTGTCTTTTTTGAATTCTTGCACCAAGAAGTTGATAATGGCTTGGTCAAAGTCTTCACCGCCAAGGAAGGTGTCGCCATTGGTGGCGCGTACTTCTACAACATTATCACCAACTTCAAGGATGGAAATATCAAAGGTACCGCCGCCAAGGTCAAAAACAGCGATTTTTTCGTTGGCTTTGCGATCAAAACCATAAGCCAAGGATGCGGCTGTAGGTTCGTTGATAATACGCTTTACTTCAAGGCCGGCAATACGTCCTGCGTCCTTGGTAGCTTGGCGCTGAGCATCGTTAAAGTATGCAGGCACGGTGATGACAGCTTCTGTGACGGTTTCGCCAAGATAGGTTTCAGCATCAGCCTTAAGCTTTGCTAAAATCATGGCAGAAACTTCAGGAGCGCTGTAGGTGCGACCGTCTACTTCAACGGCAGCGTCACCATTGCTGGCGGCCACGATGGCGTAAGGAGAATGCTCTTTCCAGCGACCTACTTCGGGAGTATCAAAACGGCGCCCCATAAGGCGCTTAACGGCAAAAATGGTGCGCTCTGGGTTGGTTACCGCTTGGCGCTTGGCAATTTCACCTACAAGGCGTTCCTTGTCGGTAAAAGCTACAATAGATGGGGTCGTGCGGCCGCCCTCAGGGTTGCTGACACACTTAGGGTCTTTGCCTTCCATGACATAGACGCACGAGTTAGTGGTTCCAAGGTCAATACCTATAATTTTAGACATACAATGTTCCTCCTCAGGATTTCATGAAAAAATATATTTACCCATAAATGGGAATTTGTAAGATTATGCGGCGCAAACTTTTCGCCAATCATCACGAGAAAAAAAATAAGTCATCTTAAAAATTCGTCTAGGGGTCAACTAATTTTTTTTTGTTTTTTTTTGAAACAATATGTCAAGGACTGAGGGTAATATTCAGGATAAATGTTGTTAGAACAAAGCATTATTGTGTTTTAGCTAAAAACGATAAAATTTATTTGTAGGCTGGCCTTTTGTCTGTGGCGTAAAGGTATTTAATTCTTAGTAAATTACTTAGTTTTTTTTGAGCATATCTTTGTTATTGAGCCATGCAATAAAGATATGCTCGTCATGCACAAGATATTTGCAGAAAAGTTGATATTTTGCAGGCAAATCTTTGTGTATGCGCTTCCACTGGATAAATTCATGCCCAAGGCTTACTTGAATGTTGTATTGCTCGCGCACATCTTCATTTTTGAGCTTTTCTAGGGCGTCCATAATGGCAAGATAGAGTATAACAGCAGGATGCTCCTTGAGATTTTCTGTGTCTTTTTCATACAGTGCAAGCACTTCTTCGTGCAATGTTACAAAGCGCGCAGCCAGATGAGGATAAAAGTAAAGCTGTTTATTTTTCATCATGAGCGTAACTTATCGGCTAAGGATTTAAATTCTTGCCATTTTTCATCATTAATGAGGATGGGGGCTTCCATGCGTCGCTCTTGCTCAAGGATGTGTATTGTGTCCGAAGTATTTTCTGCATTGGCCAGCGCTATTTCGCAGGCAATGATTTGTGTTTCTGCACTTGAAATGCCAAGCTCCGTGGCTGTGTCCATGATGTCATGGAAAAGCTCTTCTGCCCCAAGCACATAGGCCTCCCTTGCGATATTGTTCATGGCAAAGGGATACTTATGAATATGCTTAAGAGCGCGGGCTAGCACTTGGCGTGCCTTGGTAAAATTATTAAATATCTTCAGCATGACCGCATAATTAACCATATGACGCGGGTCATTGTCCGTATAATTAATCACCGCTTCTGCATGCTTGTAGGTGGCTTTTTCATCTCTTTGCAGATGGCAAGCAATAAGTGCAAGCCCAAAGTGCGCCGTTTCCGGATCGATGCGTAAAAGCTGTGAAAATTCTTTTTTGAGGCGCGCTGCGTCAATATCCCTATGGCCTGTATGCTCAAGTAGGGTAATGAGCCTTTTTAAGAGTTCATTGGTGGTGTTTTGGTAAAGGTCTAGCATTATTATTGTAAATTTACGGGTGGTGCTGGTAATTACAAGCGCTGTTAGGGGACATTTTCGCACCCTAACAACGCTTGCGCATAAATGCGGTTTTTATTTTATACCCTTCCAATAGGCAGGTTCATTAAGCATATTCCAAAAGCGTTCTTTGTCTATCTCTAGGATAATGCGTGCCTTTTGCGCGCCGAGGGGTGCGTTTATTGGATAGGGCAGGGATTGCCCGTAGGAAAGGCTAAAGCTGTCATTAACATCAATAAAGTTCGTCACTTCCTTGGTTATAAGGCTGGGATCGATGAGTATGGCAGAAACCAGCACATCCCACACAAAGTGACTGAATTTTTTGTCCTTAGAAAAACTTACGCCCACATGCGATTTTTCAAGCATTTTGGCAAGGGAGTTGTTATTTAAGGTTTTCATAAAGCGTGAATAATTATCATACTTAAAGTCAAGCTTTTCAGCAACATCAAGCCCAATGATGATTTGCTCCTTAAAGGGAGCGCGTACACTCATGCGTGCAGCTTCGGGATCAAACCACCAATTGTATTCAGCGGCTGGAGTCACATTGCCAGGCTGAAAAAAAGCACCGCCCATGTAAATAACTCTTTTGATAAGCGGTATAATGTCAGGTGCTTGACGAATAGCTAGGGCAAGGTTGGTGCAAGGGCCAATGGCGGCTATGGTGATTTCGTTGGGATTTTTGCGCACGGTATTGATGATAAATTCCACGGCATGTTGCTTAACAGGAGCAAGGCTTGGCTTTGTGCCGTAATGACTTTGGTAATAATCTTGCCAGCTTTTGGGCTTGGGTAAACCAAAGGAACCTAGCCAAATATCATGCCCGATACCAAAAAGTTCGCGTTCAATTTTGAGACCGTCATGACGTCCTGCACGCAGGGGGTATTCTGCGCCCATGGCCACGGGAATATTTTTTGCGCCGGCAAACTCAAGCTGGCGCAAGGTAAAGGCCGTGCCTGCCTCTACCCATGAATTGCCGGAAACGGTGGTTACGCCCACCAGTTCAATTTTTGGAGAGGCCAAAAGCATAAGCATGGCAACGCCATCGTCAAAGGCTTCTACCATATCAGCATCAAGTAATACCTTTTCCTTGGCCTGCGCCATATGAGTGGGCAATATGCATAAAATGAGCACCAGCAAAGCGCGTAGTAAAGTTTTTTTCATTTTTACTCCTTAATATTAATAAGATAAACGTAAAAAATTGCTTTATTATTAAGAGTGTGAAACTTTATTTCAATATGGTAATGCGTCCTTGCCCTTCTGGGTTTTTGTAAGCATCACTGACCACTCCTCCAAGATTTTTGGTAAGGTAGGCAATAAGTATTTCATTATCCACCATAAATTTGTCTTTCAGCAGTTTTGCATCTTTAAGCATGGTCATGCCGTCGCCGGACTCTTGGAGCATGTAATTGGTGCCGGAGACCTTGTATTTTTTATCAAGTTCTAATGGCTTTCCTGCGATTTTTACATCCTTTACGCGATATTCTCCACCAACGGATACAAAATTACCCTTGGAGTCCTCTTCGACGGAGGAAGGAATTTTTGTATCAATGCTATAGGTCATGCCCGAGACATGCAAAAAGGCGCCGGATTCCTTAGGGTAGGCGCTTGCGCCCATTTCAAGGGCATTGAGTAGATCCTGCCCTGTGACTTCTTTTACCACGGCATCACCGCCAAAGGGTAGGACATCAATGATATTCTTAAAGGTGATTTCGCCTTTGCCAATATTGGCGCGAATGCTCCCGCCATTGATGATAGCAACGTCCGATTCTGAAATAATCCTAAAGGCATCGGCTACAAAATTTCCAAGATTTGTCTCTTGCGAGCGCACAAGGCTTTTGCCATCTTTTCCCTGCGAGATCAAAGTCACGTCGCTCTTTGCCACGGAACGCTCCAAGGTCTTAGCCAAATCCGCATTGATGGAGTCAATGGCTTCTTGCACCTTGGGGTCTTTTTTATCCACTTTATCAATGAGTTCCGCGGTGAGGCTTTTATTTTTTGTATCGATGGTGATTTTTCCAAGGGTTTGTAGACGTGTGCCCGTTTGGGTGACAATGACGTCCTTGCCATCCTTATTCTTTATCTTCATGTCACGCACCACGGTATGCGAATGTCCATCGATGAGGGCGTCAATGCCGCTGGTATTTTTGATAACGTCCGGCGCTCTCCAAGGTGAGGATTCTTCATCAAGGCCAAGGTGAGCCAAAGCAATGACAATTTCCGCACCTTGGGCGCGGGCTTCATCCACTGCCTTTTGCACGACGGCATAAAGGCTTTTACCATTATCGTCCTCACCGCCTTCGGCAAAGCCATACAGGTATTTGCCTGTATTATCTTGAAAATGCGCCGGCGTTGATTTTAATAAAGATTCCGGAGTGGTAATACCCACAAAAGCCACTTTAAGCCCGTGAAATTCTTGAATGGCATAAGGAGCAAAAAGTAATTTTCCATCTTTCAGGTAGGTGATATTACAGGAAATAACCTTGGTATTGAGCTTTTTTAGCAATTCAAAAAGGCGCGCCATGCCATAGTCAAATTCATGATTGCCTGGGGTCATATAGTCGTAACCTACGGCATTCATAAGATCTATTAAGGCGCTACCTGTGGTGAGTGCGCCCACCGGTCCGCCTTGGATAATATCGCCGGCATCCACCATGACCACATCTTTTGCGCCGTATTTTTCTTGCATTTGCTTTTTATAGGCCGCCACTCCGGCATAACTTATGCCGGAATCCATAAAAGTGTGGACATCGTTAGTGTGTAAAATAATGACCTTATCGTCGTCATTTGCCAAAGCAAAGCTTGCCACAAAGAGCTGCAGGCATAAAAGGCATGCAATAAAATGTAATTTTGTGAATAATTTTTTAGACATGGGCTTACCCTCCATTAAAAACAATATTGTTGCTAACTGCCTAAGTTTTTAATTAAAATGTCACGCATTTGTATAAGGCATTCTTCTTCTTCAAGGGCATAAGCCGCAAGCCCGAGCCAGAGTTTTTGTTGTGCAATGGCTTGGCCTAAAAACATATCCAGTCCGTTTTGCGTTTCCCAGCCAGCTTGCTGAGCTTCGCGCAAAAAGCGTGTTTGAAGGGGATTATAGACTAAATCATAGGCCAAGGGCGCAAGGCTTGATTTTCCACCGTGGTTGAGCAAAGCCTTGAGCGGAAAGGGTGTTTCGTCTTCCAGTGCGCCATGCATGCCAAGGGGGGTGGTGTTTATGAGCCAAGGGGCTTTGATGCTGGTTCTTTCTTCCCATGGTACATAAACGCATTGAAATTCTTCGCACAATTTTTCTGCCTTCTGGGCATTGCGTGCGCTGACAAAAATTTTTCCCATGCCTTCGGCGCGTAGGGTTTTAAGGGCCACAATTACTGCACGTGCAGCGCCGCCTGCGCCAAGCACAAAGGCTCGATGCGGAATTTTTTTGTGGCGCAAAGGCATAAGAAAGCCGTGCACATCGGTATTATCGCCGCAAAGTTCTCCTTCGCGTATATAGACGGTATTCACCGCGCCCACGCTCTTGGCAAGGGGGCTTATATCATCAAGAAATTGTGTGATGGCGACCTTGTGCGGAATGGTGACACTTAAGCCATGCAGGCCGCGTTCCGGCATGGATTTTATAAAATCCTCCAACTCCTCAGCCGGTAAGTCAAAAAGCTCGTACTTGCCTTTGTATTTTAAGTGTTCAAAAAAAGCGCTGTGCAAAAGCGGGCTTTTGCTGTGTCCGAGGGGGGTGCCGATGATGGCGTAATGTTTAGACTCTTGCATGCCTAAGTCTCCTTTGTTACAATAAAGTGTATACAGCAAAAGGTTGTAGATATGCAAGTAGAGACCTCTGCACAATTCATTGCGCAGGGTCTCGTGGAGCATTGGCGCTAGCCAATGCGACCAAAAATCAAGAATAGGTGGAGCTTTGCTTCACCGTTAAGTGATTGATTTTTGTGCTTTTACCTCTGCACGTTTGCTTTTAGACTTTAAGCGATTTCTAAAATTTTACTTGCAAAGTTATATTTGA
>CAYJHU010000145.1:0-6474 GCA_964369655.1 uncultured Desulfovibrionaceae bacterium
AAGAGGAAGATGGGCAGAATAACAGCCATGGGGCCGTGCATGGTGGTGGCCCATTCACCAATAACTTTAGCAAAGGTTTCAAAGCTGTTAAAATTGCTAGCGGAGGCTTCGGCAATAAGACCTTTAAGCGGGGTAAGACCCACAAGGATAGGCGTGCCTACTGCGCCAAAGGTGACGGGGAAGCTGTTGAAAACTAAGCAGATAACAGCAGCAGCCAAGGGGGGGAAACCAAGAGAGAGCAAGAGCGGTGCGGCCAAAGCAGCAGGGGTACCAAAACCGGCGGCACCTTCAATGAAGGAAGCGAACATATAACCAATGATAATAGTTTGCACGCGGCGGTCAGGGCTGATATTTTGCATACCGTATTGGATGGTTTCCATACCGCCACTTTCTTGCAATGTGAACATGATGAGAATAGCACCAAATACGATGATAAGCACACCAATAGCCACTACTACACCTTGTAAGGACAAAGCAGCCAAATACATGGGATCAAGTTTCCAAGCAAACATGCCGGCTACAACGGCAATAAGCCATGCAATGGGCATGGCACGAGTGGCTGGCCAGCGCATACCCACCATGAGTACAAGCGCGGCGACAATGGGCAAAATAGCCATGAGCGCTAATAAAGATACAGACATAGAGACTCCTCAAAGCGTGGCAGAGTTTTCCGCAACGCAAAAAAGTTATTTACCGGCGCCACACTAGGCGACACCAACCTCCAACCTAAAAACCCTTATAAAAGCCGCTTCTTCATACTACATGTAAAAAGCGGCCTTGAAACAAACCTTATTTACGCAAATGCTCTGCTAAAAGCTCAGCAATATGCGTTACTTTAAGGTCTTGTTGCTCTTTTTCTACGCCTCCGCGGATTTGCATAACGCAACCCGGACAATCCACCACAAGGCGGGAGGCGCCTGTTTCCTTGGCATTGTTCAGCTTCATTTCCAAAAGATTTTTGGAAATGCCGGGGAACTTCATGGAATAAGATCCACCAAAACCACAACAAACGTCTTCTTCCTTGCTGGGCACATATTCAGCGGCAAAGTCAATAAGCGCACGAGGCTCATCGGTAACGCCAAGGCCACGGCAAAGATGGCAAGAAGCGTGATAGGTGACTTTTTCATCGCTCTTTGTGAAGTTATCAGCGCCGAGGCCCAGCACATTGTGCACAAAGGAGCTGAAATCTGTAACTTTTTCCACAAAGGCGGCGCAACGTGTCTTGGTGGCGGCATCAGCATTGCTCTCTTGTCCCACAATATCCGCATAGGTATGCTTCAAATGCGAGGCGCAAGAGGCACACAAAGTCACAATGGCGTCGTATTGACTGGAATCAAAAGCCAAGATGTTTTGTTTAGCCACCGAAATGGACGTTTCCCTTTGCCCCATCATTTCTAAGGGTAAGCCGCAACAACTTTGCTGCATGGGGAAATCCACCGCCACATTGTGCTTCTCAAAAAGTTCCACAGCCGCTTTAAGTTGTTCAGGGTAGATGAAGTCCTGTGCACAGCCAGCAAAAAGAGCTACCTTATACTTGGGAGCCGAAAGCTTGGGCTGTATTTTTTCAAATTGGTCGCGGAAAGAATGCTTGGCAATGGCAGGCAAGGCCTTAAACTTTTGCTTACCAAAGAATATATTGGGTAAATGGCGCTGATATTGTGTACCGCCTGTTACGGGAAGCTGTGCGTATTTGGCAAACCTTAAGAGGCTATGGAACATTTTGCGATTTTTCATAACGGCGCTTAAGAGTGTGGCTTCCATGGGGGTGCCTTCTTCTTCGTTGAGGCGCACGCGAATTTCACGAATGAGGCGCGGTAAGTCTATACCACCGGCACAGATGTTTTTACACGCTTCACAGCCCACACAGTTTTGAGCCAGCACCTTGGCTTTCTCCCTACCGTGGAAGAAATAGGTGAGGATAAGGCCAATGGCCCCAATATAGATGTAGCCCATGCGGTGACCGCCCACAAGACGATACACAGGGCACACATTGGCGCAAGCGCCGCAACGCACACAGCGGAAAACTTGTGAAAAAAGCTCGTCTTTTGCTAGAGCAGAGCGACCATTATCCAAAAGCACAATGTGCATTTCTTTCTTTTCTTCGGGATTTTCCGAGCCATTCCATTCCCCTGGTCCAGTAAACCAGGTTACATAGGTGGTGAGAAGTTGCGCCGTGGCATTACGGGGCAAGATTTGCAAGGCAGTCATGGCATCATCCAAGGTGGGGATGAGCTTATCAAGACCGGCAATGGCCACATGCACGCGAGGCAATGTGGATACAAGGCGGGCATTACCTTCATTGGTACAGGTGGCAAAGGCCCCTGTTTCAACAACGCAAAAGTTGGCACCGGTGATACCCATATCGGCTTCAATAAACTTGGCGCGTAATTCCTTACGCGCCACCTTCACGAGGTGGTCTACGTCATGGTCTTCTTTTTCGCCGGTCACTTTAGAAAAATCGTCGGCCACTTCATAGCGCGATAAGTGAATGGCGGGCATAACCATATGCGAAGGGCCTTCGCCGCGCAATTGAATGATATATTCCCCAAGGTCTGTTTCATCCACAATGTAGTCATCTGCAAACAGGTGGGTGTTCAGCTGGGTTTCTTCGCTGGTCATGGACTTGGACTTGGCAATGCGTTTTACATTGGCCTCTTTGGCAATGCGTGCGATGATTTCATTGGCCTCATTGGCAGTGGCGGCGCGGTGTACCGTGACGCCCTTAGCTTCGGCATTTTTTTTGAATTCTTCGTACAAAGCTTCCAAATTTTGTGCGGCATGGTCCTTAACACAGGCAATTTTCTTGATAATTTCCGGCGCGTCAATCTGTTTGAACACATTTTCGCGATTGGTCTTATAGGCCACGGCAAATTTATCTAAGGTATTGCGCAAAAAGCTATTGTCTAAAGCTTCGTCTAGTTGTTGACAGTATTCATTACTGTTTTTGGGGGCCTGATGCATTATTCGTCCTCCAAAATAATAATATGTTGTTCTAAGGGACCGTGCACGCCCACCGCGGGCACACGTTCAATATCTGCTGTGCGGCTGGGGCCGGAAATAAAGGCCGAATAGGCGCCGGGCTTTTGTTGCATTTCCCGTAAGATGGGAGTGACGTCAAAGAGTTCCGGATAGATGGTTGATTGCTTAACCATGAAAATACAGATTTCGCTCATCATGGTGGCTAGGCGCTTTTCTTCGCTGTCTGAATTCACTAGGCAGGTGCCGGAAGCGGCCACGGCACATTCTGCGGTGCCAAAGCCAATATCCACGCCCGCAAGATATTTGCGTAAACCCTTATCAATACATACATAGCCTTTTTCGGCGCAGGCTGTTTCTAGCTTGGCGTACAAATCTGCCTCAAGGCCGGGGGCTGTCACAATGCGGTTTAAGCGTGTGGGGATGCCATCAGCGGTGAGGGGGCCTTTTTCCGTGCCGGGTTCATCAGCCAAAATTTCGCAAGGTTTTTTACTTTCAGCAACTTGCATAACATAGGCTAAAGCCTCATCGGTATTTTTTACTTTGGTAACTTTTGCCCCTACCACAGCGGCTTTGGTGCAAAAGGTTTCCACAACGGATTCTTGATTCATGTATAAACTCCCAAAAGGTTTAAAGGGACTCAGCATAGAGTTCTATGCAATGTTTTACTTGTACCTTATCATCGTTTTGTGAAAGCATATCTTCCAATTGCATCATACAGGCAGGGCAACCGGTGGCCACAATTTCGGCGCCACTGTCCACCACATTTTGGCGTTTGCGTTGCCCGATTTTGCTGGAAAATTCATAATGGAAAAGATTGAAAGACCCG
This sequence comes from uncultured Desulfovibrionaceae bacterium, assembly GCA_964369655.1. Taxonomy (GTDB): domain Bacteria; phylum Desulfobacterota; class Desulfovibrionia; order Desulfovibrionales; family Desulfovibrionaceae; genus CAYJAD01. Next base: position 3,806 of record CAYJHU010000145.1, read on the forward strand.
CCACACCCACAACAGCGATCGGCTTCGTTCATTTCAACCAAGCTGTATTTGGGATTAAGCTGAGCCACAAGGCGCGGTTCTGAGCTCACCCCCAAAGACTTTTTCAAATGGCAAGATTCATGATAGGTGATTTTGGTGGCTGTATCTGCCTTAGCTACACCTTCAAGATTAAGCCCCAGCACCTGTACCAAAAACTCACTAATATCCATGGCCTTTGGGGCTATTTCTGCCACAAGCTGCTTTTCCGTAGGGTTCATTCGGTGAGCATAGCGAGGCCAAAACTCTTTAATGGTGGCTGTACAGGAGCCGCAAGGGGTTATGATGTAATCAAACTGTTCCTTGGCAAGCTTTGCAAGATTAGCCTTGGTTTGTGCCATCATACCGGTAATATCGCCCGAGGTGATGGCAGGAATACCACAACAGGTAAGCCCTTTGGGCATGAAAACACCCACGCCATGGTGATGCAATACCTTAAGGCAAGCTTCACTCATATCAGTGTACATCTTATCACCAAGGCAACCGGGGAAGAAAGCTACTTTTATATTGCTTCTGCCGGCAGGCGTGTTGATGGCCCCTTGAGTAGCGTGTAAGGGTTTTTTGGCAAGGGGACGGATGTAGCGAGCGCCGATAAGCTTATCAAGCATAGGCGCACGGCTGGTTTTTTGCGTATTAAAAGTTTGGCGAAAAAGCACAGGCTGACAAGGAGCCCCCACACGCATGGCCAAATTGAAGACCGTGGGTTTGGCTAAAAGCGTGCGAAAAATGATTTTCTTCAGCGGATGTAAGCCTATATAGTTGAAGACAATTTCTCTGGCTTCTAAGAATATATCAATGATGTGCACGCCGGAAGGACAAGCGGCCTGACAAGAGCCGCACAGCAAACATCGACCCAATTTATCGGCCAAAGCCTCTGGGGCGTTGAGCACTTCATGAGCTAGATTATCTATGAGAGCCAATTTACCGCGTGCCACATCGGCTTCCATCATGGATGCGCCAAAAGTGGGACACACAGCTTGACACAAACCACATTTCATACAAGCAATGATGCGGTCATCAAGAACCATCAATTGCTTTGCTAAGCGTTGTAAATCTGTCATAATAATCCCCTACACTAAATACTGACTAACTTTGTAGGGTTGAGTAAGCCTTTAGGGTCAAGGGCTTTGCGTAAACGGCGCGAGAAAAGAATGGTTCCCTTAGAAGTTTCTTTTTCCAGCCACTTGGCTTTGGCTGTGCCAATGCCATGCTCTCCGGAAAGGGTACCACCAAGGCTGAGAGCCACATCAAAAATTTCGTCCACGGCTTCTTCAACACGGTGGAATTCTTGCTCATCGCGCTTGTCACATAAAATGGTTGGGTGCAAGTTACCGTCACCGGCATGACCAAAAGTGCCTATTTCTAAAGAATATTTTTGAGCAATACGGTCAAGCTCTTGCATCATGGCAGGAATTTTGGAGCGAGGCACCGTGGCGTCTTCGAGTACGGTGGTGGGTTTACAGCGAGCAAGTACAGGCAAGGCCATACGGCGAGCTTCCCACAACTTGGTCTTTTCCGCTGCGTCTTTTGCCACATGGATTTGTGCGGCATTACATTGCTTAAGCACTTTTTCTACGGCTTCAGCTTCATCAGCCACTTGGGCTGGGTGTCCATCTACTTCAATAAGTAAGATAGCTGCAGCGTCACGCGGCAAGCCGGCCTTAGTGTAGTCGTCCACGCGCACGATGGTGTTGTTGTCAAGAAATTCAAGGGTACAGGGCACTACGTGAGCAGCAATGATGCCAGCCACAGCCTCGGCAGCCTCGTGCATGGAGTTGAACACTGCCATAAGCGCCTTGCTGGCCTTAGGCGGAGGTACAAGTTTCATAATTGCTTGTGAGATGATACCCAAGGTGCCTTCGGATTGAATCATAAGCCCTGCAAGATTGTATCCGGTAACACATTTTACCGTACGCGAACCAGAGGTCACACGCTCGCCGGTGGCATCAAAAAAGTCTATGCCCATGAGATAATCTTTGGTGACGCCGTATTTTAAGCCGCGCAAACCGCCGGCATTTTCTGCAATATTACCGCCCATGGTGGACACAGCTTGCGAACCTGGGTCGGGAGGATAGAAGAGGCCTGCTTTTGCCACTTCGGCGGCAAAGTGTGCCGTTACCACGCCGGGCTCCACAATGGCGTACAAATCTTCACGATTAATTTCAAGGATTTTTGTCAAAGCATTTGTCAAGATAACCACATTTTCTGGACTATCAGGAATAGTACCGCCGGAAAGGTTGGTACCGGCGCCGCGCACTGTCATGGGAATGCCGTTTTCGTACAATCTTTTCACCGTGGCTCCTAAAGCCTCTACAGTGGTTGGGCGCACAACCAATGACGGAATTATTTGTTGCAATACTGCAGAATCATAAGCATAACTTTGTCTGTCTGCTTCAGAAGAAAAAACGTTTTCTTTACCCAAAAGGGTTTCAAAATCTTTGGTAAGTGCTTGATTTGACATGCGTTCTCCTTGTAAAAAAACTTAGCGTATATTGTTCCAAATTGGTACACAATTTTGAAACTATAGTGAAAGCGTAAGCGTTTGTCAACGCCTTGACACGTTTTGTTCGTTCTCCTTTCATGCAGTTCGTATCAAAAAGATGACACTTGGTCGTGCGTCCTGCACGACACAA
>CAYJHU010000146.1:0-6367 GCA_964369655.1 uncultured Desulfovibrionaceae bacterium
CTTTCCAAAAACTTTTTGTTGCGATAACATTAATTAATAACTCTAAATCTCGGCGCATGTTTTTGTATAATTCAGTATTTTTTAATAAGTTAGTTTTATAGATGAAGCGCTCTTTTTTTATATGAAAAAAGACTTGCCATGTATGTAAAAAATTACTAGATAGCGAATTACTCATTATATTTAATAAAATACTTGATAAGAAGGTAATATGTTTAAGATTGTTGTACCCATAGTTACTGTGCTTTTGGCATTGTTGATTTATTTTTTTGTGGGAAAATTAATTTCAAAAAGATTTGCAATCATTGGTATTTTGGCCTTTGTCGGCATACAAGCTGTGCAAGTGTATTTTCGCTCTCAAGGAATACTTTTTGACGAGCTGAGCATGGCAAAGGTTTGGCTTTTATCCACAGGGATATTGTTATTGATTTATTATGCAATAATATCTTTAATTAACAGGAAAAAAGTTGTTTTTGACCCTGCAAGGCGTTCTGCCCTTTTGGCTATGGGAGCCATGGTTCCTTCCGCTTATGGTGTAAGCCAAGGCATACGAGTGCCAGATGCGGTACATTATGATTTTCAATCAAAAAAGATTGATAAACTGGATGGTTTTAAGATACTTCAAGTGACTGATATGCATATTAGTGGTCTTTTTGGGAAAGAATGGTGCGAAGAATTAGTAAAAAAAATCAATGCAGAAAATCCTGATATAGTTGTTTTTACAGGTGATTTGTCAGATGGTTTTTTGAAGGAACGTTTTGATGATTTGGCTCCTTTAAGTCAGGTCAAAGCTCCCATGTACGCATGTCTTGGTAATCATGAATATTTTTATGATTTTTATGGATTTCAAAAGCGTTTTGCCGAGCTTGGGGTAAAGTTTCTTAGCAATGAGCATACAAGCATAACGATGCGAGGCGAGAAGCTCGTTCTTGCCGGCCTTACAGATAAGGTAGCAGCGCGTGGCGGCTTTGAATTGCCCAATGTGGAGAAATCTCTCAATGGTGCTGATACTAGCAATGTGACTGTTATGCTTAACCATCGCCCAACCCTAACAAAGGAACTTTCCGCTAAGGGCGTTGATTTACAATTATCTGGGCATACTCATGGCGGACAATGCTTTGGCCTTAATGGTATTGTAAAACTCTTAAATGAAGGCTTTCTTTATGGCTGGTATAGCGTTGGAGATATGAAGCTATATGTAAGCTCTGGCGCGGCCCTGTGGGCAGGGGCGCCCATAAGACTTGGTGTTCCCAGTGAATTACCGGTGATTACTTTACGAAGAGCGTAGTGAAATATTTTCTGGGGGAAAACCTTTTGTGGAACAAAAGGTTTTCCCCCAGACCCCCTTTCCAAAAAACTTTAATGGCGGCAATAAATTATCCCAAAAATGTAAACTTTTCCGCATTTAAGATTCTCAAAAATTACCTTTCACACAACGTTTTTAAGACCTAAAAGTTTACGTTTTTAACATTTTATCAAGACATTACCTAGCATTTTTATAATGCTGGGTTTGTCAGCAGTCTGCGAATTTTCCTTTAGGAAAATTCTTTAACTCTTTCTTTTGCTAACTGTACCTTGGAAAATAAAAACGTCATTTTCAACTTGTTGAAAATGACGAACTAGGGTTTCTAAAGGGGATTATCCCCTTTAGCGGTGGGTTTGGGAGGCAGAGCCTCCCAATAAAAATTATGTCTACTTATGGCCGTAAAACTGTACGGCGTTGCTTGATACGCCAAATCCATATGGCAAGTAATGTCGCGTAAGTGCCAAGTAATATTTTCATATTTGATAAGGCGCCTAGTGGATTTTCCATAGCCCAAGAATAAACTCCATCTCTGAAAACATAGGCTAAAAGCATGCATAGAGCCAGTACTAACCATGCCGGCCAAAGCCATTGCATGGGGAAGGCATTTTCCCAGAAAAATGACTTTCTATAAAAACGCCTTCTTCCTGAAATAATTGAGAGAAAAAGTGTAAATAACATGACAGCTAGATATAAGTGTAGACCCTTTAAGATAGCGCAAACAAGGCCAAGGGTAAGGAAAAATATGGTGAGCCACCATGCCTTTTTTTGCCGAATTTCAAGCCCGTAAGCGAGGAAGAGTAAGGCCACGGCTGAAAAAGTGCAGAGAATCTGTAAAAGTATATTTACGGAAGAAGACCAATTTGTATCAAGAAATAAACTACCTACTTGCCACACAGGGAGCTCGGTAAAAATCAGTAATAATGTACCCACCACAAAGGTTATGCGGGCATTGATGCTGTGTGATAGGACTGAGAGCCAGCGACCTGCACTACGTAAAACGCCTTTGTTGTGACGCATTTCGTAAACGGCCAGTAAGAGGGCGGCCATGAGGAGCGGCATGATATAGTAAATAAGGCGAAAGCATAAAACTACTGCCACGACCATTTGTTCATGCGAGGTGTGGGTTAAGTGTAAGATGACTAGCTCAAATACTCCAACACCGCCGGGAACGTGGGTGAGTACCACCGCCACTTGTGCCATAAGATAGCTTGGTAAAAATTGTCCAAAACTTACGCCAAGATCAGGTGAAAAAAGTACATACATACAAGCTGCGGCTACAATAAGATCAACACCGGCCACGAAGGCTTGGAGTAGGGCAATTTTGAGTGTGGGGAAGGCAAATTCCTTGCCAAAAACTTTAATGGGAGTGCGTACAAAGTGGCAGGCCACAAAGTAGATTAAGGTCACAGAAAGTAACGCTGCACCTAGTAATCTTACATCTTTTAAGGGGAAAGCCTCTAAAAATTCAGCGGGGATTACGGGGGGGGCTATAATGAATACAAGCCCGCAAAGGCCAAGGGCGCCCACCCAAAATGTGACGGCCAGCATAAGTACGAGGCGCACAATATCGTGCAAGGAAAAGCCCCATGTGGCATAAAAGCGATAGCGGACGGTGGTTCCACCAAGTAATGCACCAAAGTTATAGCTGACTGTTTGCCCAATGAAGGATACGAGGGAGACCTTTTGCACGGGGAGGGGCTTTTTGATGGAAACAAGTGCTAGCCAATCATAACCTATTAAAATAAGGTAGTTGAGTATCATGAGTCCAATGGAGGCCAGCAGGCGCCAATTGGAAATTTGTGAGAGGCTTACTTGGATTTCTTCTAGGCTGTAAGATTTTAATTTATTATATAAGAGGTACATAGCTCCCACAAAAATTATGGAGATGATTACGGGGCCTATGTGGCGTAAATATTTTTTCATAAATGAGCGTACCTGAATGAGAAAAGGTTAAACGGTCAATAACACTTTATATGCTAAGGTGTTAAATATATGTATTGTTTGTGTGAAATCAAGTAATAAAAAGCAAATTCACATACATGCACCTATACACATAATGAAAGGGCTTGGCAATGATAAATTTTCCTTGACGCCGCGCAATTTATGTGTATACTGTATTCTCATAACGAGAACATTTTGTACGCTCCATTGTTTTTTACAGTGGGCGTACTTTTTTTCATAATAGAGGAAAATATATGAGTATTCCAATTTCTAAGCAAGGCTTTGCTCAGCTTGAAGCTGAGCTTGAAGAGCTAAAAAGCGAAAGACCAAATATTATTCAGGCCATTAAAGAAGCACGCGAGGAAGGCGACCTTAAAGAAAACGCCGGCTATGATGCTGCTCGTGAGCGCCAAGGCATGACTGAGGCACGTATTTCTTATATTGAATCGCGCATGGGGCAGTTTCAGATTATTGATTTGGATAGCCTGCAAAGCGATAAAGTTATTTTTGGCGCCACAGTTGAAGTGGAAGATGTTGATACAGGTGAAAACAAAAGTTTTACCTTGCTTGGCCCTGATGAGGCAAATTTTGCTTCCGGCTCCATTTCTGTGCTTTCACCAGTTGGCAAGGCGCTTTTAGGCAAGGAAGAGGGCGATGAAGTCTCGGTGGAAATTCCCCGCGGACGTGTAACCTATGAAATAATAAGCATTAAATTCTTAGGAAGTTCACGTACTTCTTAATACGTGTATTGATAACTGATATATATCATGTCTAGTGCTTGGACCTTTCATATTGTAACGCTTGGTTGTAAAATTAATCAATATGAAAGCCAAGCCATTCGCGAAGCATGGCAAGGCTTTGGGGGCAGAGAAGTGCCTCTTGAAGAGCTTCCAAATGTGTTTTTGATCAATTCATGCGCCATCACAGCTCGGGGTGAGCGCGATACACGCCATGCCTTATATCGCTTGCAAAGAGCACAAAAAAATCAAGAAAATACGGCGCTGCGCATTTTAACCGGATGCGCAGCGCATTTAGTTGATAAGAGTTTTGCAGAACAAAATGCAAAACATGACGATAGTTTAGAAGGTCAAACATTTTTTGATGTTCTTATTCCGCCACGTGCCAAAGCTTTACTCACCCAAGATCCACGGCTTTTAAAAGCCTCTTGCCTTCATGAAAATCATAGTATTCCGGAGTTTGTGAATCCTTTTGGGGAAAATGGCTTTTCCATTAAAAGCTTTCATCGGGTGCGTCCTGTGCTTAAAGTGCAAGATGGGTGCTCGCATCGCTGTACATACTGCATTGTACCGCTGGTGCGTGGAAAAAGTATAAGCCGTCCCCCTATGGAAATTGTGGAAGAAGCCCAAAGGTTGCTTGAATCAGGGCATAGGGAAATTATGCTTTCTGGCATAAATCTGCATCAATATGGTTTGGATTTACCGCAAATACAGCATAAGAATTGGGATTTTTGGGATGTGGTGCTCTTACTTGAAGAGCATTTAGCCAAAGAATGGCAGGGGAGGGCGCGTTTGCGGATTTCTTCCCTTGAGCCAAGTCAGCTAAATTCTAAGGGCTTAGAAGCTCTTACTTCGTCTTCTTTACTTTGTCCACATTTGCATCTTTCCTTGCAACACGGTTCACCAGCCGTGCTCAAGAAAATGGGGCGCGGGCATTATAAACTTTCTGAACTTAAAGAAGTATTGCAAAAGTTACGCAAGCATTGGCCGCTTATGGGGCTTGGGGCTGATATTTTAATGGGATTTGCAGGAGAAAATGAAGATGATGTTTTGCAAACCCTAGAGCTCATTAAAGAAATAGGTCTTAGCTATGCTCATGTTTTCCCATATTCCATACGTCCCGGCACTGCGGCGGCGCAATTTGCCTCTCAAGTGCCCCATGCGCTAAAAATCGAAAGAGCCGCTCGAGTTCGTGCCTTGATAGAAGAGCAAAAAAATGCTTTTTTGCAAACACTTTTACAAGAAAAAAGCCTTCTTGCTGTCTTTGATGGCGCAGATGATGAAGATGAGCCTAGTTCATCCGAACTAGTAAAAGGTATAGATGCTCATTATGCGCCCATTACCCTAACAGCACCGCCTAAAAATCTTCATGGTATTGTAAGTGTGAAACCTGCGCGTGTGCAGGACGGAATGCTTATGTGCCATTTGTCAGAATAATTTATTTTTATATTTTTACTCTCAAGCAAGCTTTGAAAAATTAGTTACTTTTGATGTTTGCATTATACCATTTTCCTAATTCCATAAGAATAGGCACAAGCGAATCAACCTTGGCAGTTGTTTCATACTCCACACAAATGGGCATTGTATTGTGCTGAATTCTTACAATAAGTCCATCCCTTTCAAGCTCTTTTAACGAAGATGACAGCATAGTATTTGTGATTCCAGCAATTTTTTTTGACAAAGCACTATAACGCATTAAACCATCGCTTTTAAGAGCGCAAATAATTTGAAGTTTCCATTTACCACCAATTACCTCCAAAATACTTTTAATGGGACATGGCGTTGAACATGGACAGTTATTAGGCATTTTTTTCTTCCTTGGTATTTTTTTACTTAGTTATTGTAATAAATTCCGTTCTATAGTAAATATGTACTTAGTATAAAAAACATAGTCAATATATTTTTTGTACAATAAAAAATTTAGGAGAAGAGCTATGAAAGAAATTCAAAAAGTATCTGATTTATTATTGGAAAAAGAAGCGGTAAAGGTTTTGAGCACCATATCTTTAGATGGAACGCTACATAGTATTGCTGCAGGGAGCATTACCCCCATTGACCAAGACACTATTGCGGTTGCAGAAGTTTTTATGAATACTACTGCAAAAAATCTCACTGATACCGGTAAAGGCGCCATCTTGGCTTGCAAAGGTTTTACATCATTTCTTCTTAATGTTTCCGTTCAAAAACGCCATATTGACGGGCCTTTATTTGAGCAATTTAAAGAAAAATTCGCTGCCATGAATTTAGTACCCAAAGCGGTTTGGACATTTACAGTGGATTCGATTTTTGATCAAAGCGCCGCACCAAATGCCGGTGAAAAATTATATTAAAAAAGTATAATCTAAAAAATCCCCCTTAGTTTGATGGCAAGGGGGATTTTTTTGTG
>CAYJHU010000147.1:0-6360 GCA_964369655.1 uncultured Desulfovibrionaceae bacterium
TTTTTGTTTAAATCTAAATATCAAATTGGAGACCTCTGCACAATTATTTTCAAATGTAACTTTGCCAGTAAAACTTTAGAAATCGCTTAAAGTTTAAAATCAAACGTGCAGAGGTAAAGGCACGAAAATCAATCGTTTATCGGCGCAAATAAATTGCGCCTACTTTTGATTTTCGGTCGCACAAACTAGCGTTTATGCTCCATGAGACCCTGCATAATGAATTATGCAAAGGTCTCAATTGACACTGAATGATTGACTTTGAACTTTGTCTACGGCATATTTTGTTTTTATCTGAGTAAATACAAACAAAGACCATTTTGCACATAACTATAAGGATACTACTATGTTACAACAATTACTGCAATATGACAACATAGCCATCCAATGCCATAACATTCCCGACGCCGACAGTATAGCCTCTGGCTTTGGAATCCATCGCTATTTTGAAGCTCACGGAAAAAAGCCAATCTTTTTCTATGCGGGCCCTGCCATCAGCAAACCTAACTTGGTGGGCATGATAAATGAGCTAGAAATCCCCATTAAGCACATGCCAGACCTTGACGCTTGGGATGGCCTACTCATAACCGTAGACTGCCAGTACGGCATGGGTAATGTAAAAAAAGTACAAGCAAATCATGTTGCAGTCATAGATCATCATATCCAAGAAAGTGTTTTGCCACAATTATGTGACTTACGCCCATGGCTTGGGAGTTGTGCAACTTTAGTGTGGGATTTACTTATGCAACAAGCTTTCCCCATCGACACCACACTTGGCACCGCCTTGCTCTACGGTCTTTTTATGGATACCAATGGTTTTTCTGAGCTCAATCATCCTCTTGACAGAGACATGTGGGAAGCTCTTATAATCAATGAACTTATATTTAAGCAACTCAAGCTCTCAAATCTTTCCCTAGATGATCTTTTCCAAACTTCGGTTTCCATCAATCAGTTACAAATGCTTGAACAAGACTTGCGCGTTGCCCTTATCCCCGCTCCGCCCTGCGATCCAAACATCTTGGGCTTTATCAGTGACCTAGCCACGCAAGTAGATAACATTGATACCGTTGTTGCCTACTCTACCCTACCGAGCGGCGATATTAAGTTTTCTGTGCGCACAACCACCTGCCTTACCAAGGCCAGTGACCTTGCAAGCTGGATTGCAAATTCCTTTGGTTCCGGCGGCGGGCATAAAGAAAAGGCGGGCGGTTATATTGTATATGCAAAATTCAAAGAAGCCACAGGCGAAAGCGTTTTTGGTGAATACTGCGAAAAGCGCATTTATGAATATTTTGAAAAATTTAAAACTCTTAATTGTTTACAACCTGAAACATATCAAACATGGACACAAAATATAACAACAAAACAGTATAAAAAACGCATTGTTCCCCTAGGCTTTGTAAATACTACTGAAATCTTAGGACCGGAAATTAGCCTACATGTGCGTACCCTTGAGGGTGACATACATATAAAAAGCCACAAAGATACATTTATTATGATTGGTATTGATGGTGAGGTCTACCCCATAGAACGTGCCGTCTTTGAAAAAAATTACCGTAGCACCGCAGAACCATTTACAGCGCAGCTCGAATATCCACCCTCCGTGCTCAATATTAATTCTGGCAGGCGCATTTCACTTATGGAGCATGCTCGCACCTGCTACAGCAAAGAATCTGCACAAATTCAAGCCATGCGCCTTGGTGAAGACCAGTATCTGAAAATCTTTACGAGCTGGGATCAGGAAAATTACTATTCAGGCAATCCAGGAGATTGGTTTGTAATGCGCACCGAAAATGATTTTTATATTGTAAATAAGGATATTTTTGACAAAATATACACCGCTGACCTTACAGAGTAAATATCATTTCTTAACTGAAGAATGCACTGCTAAAGCCCCTCGTACTCGTAAGTACGGGGGCAACAACATCCATAAAAGCAAAGTAGCCAAGCGTCAAATTCACCAATAAAGCAATGACGCATGGAATAAGTATATAAAATTTTTGTCTAAGAAAAGAATACCATGCGCCCCATGTTAGGGCTGTGGAAAGTAAAATACTCAATATAAGCAACAAATCTGTTTGCTTAGTAAGAATAAGCACGCCCACAACCCAAACATAAATCAACAGTGTAAGTATGGCAGCGCCAACGTAAAAATACTTATGTATAGCTATTTTCTTCATGAATGATTTTTAGTTTATATTGTTTTTATTTATCTAAGGCTTGCTGTAATGCAATTTCCATATCTTCCGCACTGTAAATATCACGTATAACTATAGGCTTTTGAGCATCTTCCCCTAGCCCAAAAATGGCGGTAAAAGGAATACTCTTACTGCCAAGAGCATGCAATAAAGCTTCGCCATCGATATTATCTCTTGTAAAATCAACTTTCACAAATGTCACGCCATATTTTTTTTGCCACTTTAGCAAATTCTCTTGGGTCAGAGCGGTTTTTTCAACAAATTTACAATTAGGGCACCAATCAGCAGTAAATTCCACTACCATAGCTTTTTTCCCAAGCTGCTGGCTAAAAGCTGGACCATTAAAATCTTGCCATGCCACTGTATCTTGCGTGGGTTCCTTAACCCCATAAACAACCGCTCCCACAAGACTTAACATGAAAAGCCCTGCCAAAGCGCGCCTGCGCCACGCTGGCGCATTCAGTCCGCCAAAATGCCCCCAAATCCATGCACAAAAAGCAAGTACAAGTAAGGCAAAAAGCATGGGGATATAGGCATAAGATGGCATGATAGAAAAGATGTACAAGGCTGTGCCCAAAAGGAAAAATGCCACAAGCCTTTCTAAAACTCCCATCCATGCGCCTGGTTTTGGCAAAAAGCGCACGCATTGCGGCTTAAGTGCAAAAAGAAAATAGGGCAAACTCATGCCAACGCCCACTGCCGTAATGATAAGTAGTACAAGATATAAGGGCTGCAACAGCGCCCAGCTCAAGACTCCACCAAGCAATGGCCCGCTACAAGGGGTTGCAAGCAGCGTTGCCACCATGCCGGTTATGAAGGCTTGCCTGCGCGGTGACGTACTTACGGAAGACTTTAAATCCAGCATGGGCAAATTGAAAATCCCCAACAATGACAAAGCCAAAGCAAAGATAATCACAAGCATGGAGGCCACAAAATACACATTTTGGAATAATTCTCCCCACATGAGCTGAGCTGAGCCTAATATAAATGCCAGTAATAAAAATTGGCAAATAATACCGGCGGCAAAGAACAGATTATGCGTGCGAAAAGCCTGAATCCGCTCCGGCCCATCTTCTGCGCGTAAGAGAGAATGCATCTTTAGCGTGAGCACAGGCAAAACACAGGGCATTAAATTAAGAATAAGCCCTGCCAGTAAGCCAAGCAAAAGAGCTTTACTCAAGGTTGAGACTTCTAAGCTTTGCGAAAAAGCTTGCGGTGAAAAATTCCAACTATTTGTAGCTAGAGCATTGCCCGAAGCTTGGCTGACATTCCCATCACTTTCGCTAAGTTCCGTTGAGCTATTGCTAAGACTTGCTAATTTTCCTTGTAATTTACCGCTCCCACCCTGCTCTGCCTCGGGCGCACTTTGCTCAAGAACAAGGCCAGCATTGGCGTTTCCGCGTGCAAAAGCTTTTTGGAATAGTTCTGCATAATTTTGCTTTTCAAGCGAAGGTGGCATACTCATAGGCAATGTAAAGTTTAAGGGCACACGCACCGGCAAACAGTGCTCCTTTGAGCACAAGAGCATGGAAAGTTCAGCGTCAACTTTAGAGTTTTCAATAGCGTCCTTATCCCATTTACCCAAATCCGCAAAAAGAACAACATTTCCTGCATATGCTAAGATGCGTTTGTCTTTCTCATAATAATCAAAACGCTCAATACCCGCAGGTAAATAGGAAGGCAAAATTTTACCCTCAGCGCTTTTTGCTATAAGCTGAGTGGGTAAACCAACATTTTGCCCATTACCCGGCGCATAGGCATAATAATCACTTGCAATGCCTAACTCTACCACCCCAATGATATTGCCATTGCTTTCAGCATACTGCGTTTTTACGCTTAAACCTTCTGGAATTTCATCCATAAAGGCAAAAGACGAAGACGACAAAAACACAGATAATATACTGAAAGCAAAAAGAAAAATATATACATTTAATTTTTTCATAAAATTTATCCTAAAAAGTTATCTAAATTTGCTTGACTTTATAAACCCAAAAGCATAGAAAAACGTCTCGCGTGGGTCATTAGCTCAATTGGTAGAGCAGTTGACTCTTAATCAATTGGTTCGGGGTTCGAGTCCCTGATGGCCCACCAGAAATTTCAGGGGTTTACGGTTAAAAACTGTAAGCCCCTTTTTTGTGGGCGACCGCCGAGCTACCACGCGTTAGAAAGTATGGCGATGCTTAAAAAAGCTTAAAACGATAGCAAGGGGTGAGGAAGAAAAGCATAGTACACTTCTCTGCTTTCCTTTCCCGTTAGGGAATATAAGCCTTAATGGGAGAATGGCAAGGTGTATTTCAGCACCTCATACTCACTAGTCGATGTATGTATTTTTCTTTAACCTGTTTTTATTTTTCTAATTTTTTTCCGAATATACTGTTCATCTTTTCAAACAATAGCACCAAATTCTGCAGGTAGTACTATAATTTTTCAAGCGACTGTTTTTGCTACTGATTTTATAAAAGTGCCACTAACTTCTTGAAGGCATATAGTAACTTTTTGTGGTACTATAGCTTTGCGACTTGCTGCCCTGCGTGGTGGTCTATGTCCAATGTGAGTAATTATACAAAATTTCTTTTAGCCATAAACAATTAGGGAAAAGTACCGATATCGTAACGTATGTTGTTTTTGGTAAATGCTAAGGTTTTGTTCGTAGTTGCTATGACTCTTACATAATTGTCATTTGCGTGGAACTGATTTAGCAAAACCTAGCATGTGGGTTACATGTAAGACTTGCATATTGAGAAAGCGAAGAAAGAGGTTTGTTGTATGAAGCTAAAATTACTTGGAAAAGTTTTATTGTTTACCCTACTGCCCATTGTGCTTGGTATTGTAGGGCTCACCATGGTTGCTTCCACCCTTGCCACAAAGGGCTTGACTGAGGTTACCGATGTACAAATGTTGGAAATTGCCAAAAAGCAGGCGTCTGAAATAGATACTGTCATGAGAAACACGCAGCTTCTTGCACAAACTGTGGCAGAAAATGATAGTTTAGAAAAATTTGCAGCCCTGCCCCATGGGCAATCTTCACCTGAATTTGCCATACTTCAAGAGGCAAGTAATAAACTGTTAGGCAGTATTGTATCAAAATACGCTACTATTTCTGTGGCGCTTGTTATAGGAAAAGATGGTAAATCCATTGCCCATGCAAATCCTAGCAGAATAGGGCTTGATTTAAGCTCTTACCCCACATTTCAAGATGCATTGAGAGGCAAAGATGCCATAGGCACACAAAAATCACGCCAAACGGGAAAAATGAGTGCCTTAATCGCTACACCCATTAAGAACACTTCAGGCTCTCAAGTAGACGCTGTTTTAATGTTCATTGTAGATTTAACCACTATCTCAAAAGAAACCATCAATGATGTGAAGGTACTGCCTTCAACCAATTTGTTTGTTATTGATCCTGACGGTATTTTGCTCATGGATGTAAAATATAATGAGCTGGCGGGCGAAGATCAACATCAGTATGCATTTACCAAACCGATGTTGTCAGAGCGTACAGGTATTACACGCTATGTGTGGAAAGATACTGATAAAGTTGTTCATTTTGCAGAACTCCCTGAAACTAAATGGATTGTGGGCATTTCTTCCAATGAACAAGATTTTTTTGCAGCGGCTGATGACGTAACTTTTGCATTAATCATAGCAGGAATTTTTATTGTTCTTGTGGTGGCACTTATTGTGTATTTTGTGATTAAAAAAGTTGTGATTGCTGTTTCCAACAGTGCCGATATAGCTTCCTATGTGGCGCAAGGAAACCTCACCCTTACCACAGAACAAAATAGTCAATTACAGAATGCTGTACAAAGAGGTGATGAAATATCTACCTTGGCAGAGGCTTTAAATACCATGATACAAAACTTATCTAAAATGGTCTTTGAATCCGACGAAAAAAGCAAGGAAGCAAGAATTGCGGCAGATAGAGCAGAAATTGCTTCGCAAGAAGCTGCAAAATCTGCTCACGAAGCCGATGAAAAAAGAGAAAGTATTCTTCAAGCCGTGGTACAACTTGAAGGCATTGTAAGTAATATTGCTTTGGCCTCAGATCAACTTTCGAAGCAAATTGAACTTTCTACCACTGGAGCCGAAGAACAATCTGCGCGCATGACTGAAACAGCAACGGCCATGGACGAAATGAACAGTACCGTGCTTGAAGTGGCCAGAA
>CAYJHU010000148.1:0-6337 GCA_964369655.1 uncultured Desulfovibrionaceae bacterium
GGGAGGGAACTTTTTTCAAAAAGTTCCCTCCCCCCAGAAAAGATAAACATATGTTTAAGCTTGTTTTTTCAACCAAGGCATCATTTCACGTAAACGTGAGCCTACTTCTTCTACGCCGTGTTCAGCTTCAAGGCGACGGGTTGTTTTGAACATTGGATAGCCAGCGCGAGCTTCAAGGATAAAGTCACGAGCAAAGCGACCGCTTTGAATATCAGCAAGAACACGCTTCATTTCTTTCTTAGTTTCTTCAGTGATAATACGTGGTCCGGTGACGTAATCGCCGTACTCAGCAGTATCAGAAACAGAATAACGCATGCGAGCAAGGCCGCCTTCATAGATAAGGTCTACGATGAGCTTTACTTCGTGCAAGCATTCAAAATAGGCCATTTCTGGTTGATAACCAGCTTCTACAAGGGTTTCAAAACCGCATTTAATGAGGGCGGAAAGACCGCCGCAAAGTACGGCTTGTTCACCAAAAAGGTCGGTTTCGGTTTCTTCGCGGAAGGTGGTTTCAATAACACCGGAGCGTGCACCGCCAACGCCAGCAGCATAAGCAAGAGCTTTATCAAGGGATTTTCCACTAGCATCTTGATGAATAGCTACGAGACAAGGCACACCGCCGCCTTCGGTGAAGGTACGGCGTACAAGGTGACCTGGGCCTTTGGGAGCAATAAGGAATACGTCTACGTCCTTGGGTGGCTCAATTTGACCAAAGTGGATGTTAAAACCGTGGGCAAAGAGAAGGCACTTGCTAGAATTCAAATGCGGCTTAATGTCATTTTCATACACTTGAGCTTGCACTTGGTCAGGCAATAAAATCATAATAAAGTCAGCTTTTTGTGCTGCTTCAGAAGCAGACATAGGCTCAAAACCATGTTCTTTGGCAAGATCATAGTTGGCGCCACCAGGACGTTGACCTACGATAACATTAACGCCGGAATCGCGTAAGTTTTGCGCATGGGCATGGCCTTGGCTACCATAGCCGATGATGGCTACAGTTTTGTCTTTCAAAAGGGAAATGTTCGTATCCTTTTCATAATACACTTTCATGGAAAATCCTCAGATTACATTGCTAAAGGTTAATAATATATACTTATGTGAAATCGATAAAATACCAATTTCAAAGTTTTTATGAACGACGTATGGCAACTGTGCCAGTGCGCGCTATTTCCTTCACTCCAAAACGTTGCAATAAGCCAATAATGGCATCAAGCTTTTCCATATTGCCGGTGGCCTCAATGGTCATTTCTGTATGACCAACGTCTAAAACACGACAACGGAAAATTTCTACAATACGTAAGATTTCACCCCTGTTGATACCTTCTGCATGTACTTTAAGGAGGAGCATCTCGCGCTCTACAGAGCGCATTTCATTAAAATCAACAACCTTAATTACAGTGATAAGTTTACGTAACTGCTTGATGATTTGCTCAATAATTTGGGCATCACCACTGGTTGTGATGGTCATATGTGAAACGCCTTGTTCCAAGGTTGGTGCCACATTTAAGGATTCAATGTTAAAACCGCGCCCGCTAAAAAGACCGGCCACTCGCGATAAAACACCTGGTTCGTCTTCTACCAAAACAGTAAGAATGTGCTTCATTGTGGCTCTCCTAAACTAATAACATTTCGTCCAGAGCAGCACCAGCTGGGACGATGGGTGAAACATTTTCTTCGCGCTCAACGGTGACATCAATGATGGCAGTATTCGGAGAGGCAAGGGCGGCAGCCAGCGTGCTTTCAAGCTCTTCAGCTTTTGTAATACGATAACCTTCTGCTCCGTATGCTTCGGCAAGCTTTACAAAGTCTGGTTGTGCTTGCATGTTGGTATAGCTATAATTTTTTTGATAAAATAGCTCTTGCCATTGGCGTACCATACCAAGATGAGAATTATTCAAGATAAGAATTTTCACCGGAAGTTTATTTTCAACAGCGGTGGCCATTTCTTGGATATTCATTTGGATGGAACCATCGCCAGCCACATTGATTACAAGGGCATCGGGGTAGGCAAATTGTGCACCAATGGCTGCAGGAAAGCCATAGCCCATGGTACCAAGACCACCAGATGTAAGTAAGGTGCGAGGTTTATTGAAATTATAAAACTGCGCCGTCCACATTTGGTGCTGACCAACTTCTGTGGCGATGATGGTATTTTTGTCTTGGGTAAGACGAGCTAGCGCCTTGATGACTTCTTGTGGTTTAATTCCTTCACTTTGTGCATAATGTAAAGGATGTTGCGCTGCCCATGCATGTAATTGAGCAAGCCATGCATTGTGTGGCTCAATGTGGGAAGTTTCCTTTTCTCGTGAGTTGACAATTTCAAGCATTCCTTCAAGGGCAAGGCGGCAATCGCCCACCACTGGCACATCTACCTTAACGTTTTTGCGGATGGAGGTGGGGTCAATGTCAATATGGATAATGCTGGCATTGGGCGCAAAGGCAGAGATGCGTCCGGTGACTCTATCGTCAAAACGCGCGCCCACAGCCATTATGACATCGCACTGATTGATGGCCATATTGGCAGTATAGCAACCATGCATACCCACCATGCCACACCACAGCTTATTATCACAAGGAAAGCCTCCAAGCCCCATGAGGGTAGAGCTTACGGGGATGACTAATTCTTCAGCTAGGGAATGCAAAGCCTTAGAAGCATCGGAATTGATAACCCCACCGCCCACTAAAATGAGAGGTTTTTTTGCGCGTGTGAGTATTTCTACAGATTTGCGTAATTGGTTAAGATTCGGTCTGTAGGTAGGGTTATAGCTACGCATAGCTGTAGTTTCCGGCCAGACAAATTCAGTGCTTTGCTGCATAATATCTTTTGGCAAGTCCACAAGCACAGGGCCGGGGCGTCCGCTTCTGGCAAGATAATAGGCTTGGCGTAAAATTTTTGTAAGCTGTGTAATGTCTTTTACAAGATAGTTGTGCTTAGTACACGGGCGAGTAATACCTACAATATCAACCTCTTGAAATGCGTCATTGCCAATAAGAGCTGTAGGTACCTGTCCGGTAATAATAACTAAAGGAATAGAATCACAATAGGCTGTGGCTATGCCGGTGACCGTATTGGTTGCCCCCGGTCCGGAAGTGACAAGACATGTCCCTACCTTTCCGGAGGCTCTAGCATAACCGTCTGCTGCGTGCACAGCTGCCTGCTCGTGGCGAACAAGAATGTGACGTAAATCTTGATGTCGAGGAATTTCATCATAGACATCAATGACGCATCCACCAGGATAGCCAAAGAAAGTGTCAACTCCCTCGCGCTTAAAAGTTTCGAGCAGAATCTGCGCACCAGTCATTTTCATATGAAGTCTCTCCTAATTATATTTATCTAATAATTCAACAAGGCGAGTTTTGCCTTCGAGTTTTTGTTTTTTTAACTGTTTTAAAGTTTGTTCTTCGGTGGGAGTGCGAAATGCCTTTCCTTCAAGTTTGGTCACTTGCTTAGAGTAGAGTACATGATCGTCCCAAGCGTCTTGTAGCTCAGCATCTTGGGGGGCATATTTTTCCAGTAATTCTTTTTCGCGTTGTTCCATTAGAACTCTCCTTAGTTAGATGTTGTACATGTATAATGTAACCTATTCAAAATACCCAAGCGGGCGATTTTGTTATATTATGCTAAAGTAATAGCATATTCTACAAGGCTTTTGATGACAATTCTTTCCAGTAATTCAATACAAACCAGAACAATTACAGGAGAAAAGTCTAAGCCGCTGGTATACGTAAACGGTAAGAGCTTGCGTATTTGGTAGTATACAGGTTCTGTAAGCATACGCAAGGTGCGCACAATGGGGTTATATGGGTCAGGACGCACCCATGTTAAGACTGCAGAAATAACTACAACCCAAAAGTACACCTTGAGTAAGCCCCCAAGTACAAGGGCTGTACCGCTTAAAATATTAGATAAAATAATCATACATAACTCCTAAAGGAAGTTTATTTATTTCAAACAAGTTTTGCAATAAAATTTTGTAGGGCTTCATAACTATCCACAGCAATAGTCCCGTCTAAATTTTTGCTGTTATAGGCGACGAAAGGTACGTTTGCCGCTAAAGCCGCCTTTTGGTCGTTTTTGCTATCACCCACAAATATAACATCTTTTGCTTCAAAATTCCATTCGGAAAGGATGTTAAAAATGCCCTCAGGGTGTGGCTTTGCTTGCACAATGTCGGCCGTCATAATGGGTGAAAATTCTTTTAAAAAAGAAAATTTATCGGTGACAATACGCATGCCTTCTGCCCGATTGGTATGAATGGCACGGTAAACCCCATGCTCTTTTAGCCATGTTACAAATTCAAGAAATCCTTTTTCAAGCTCCACCATGGGCATAATGTCGCGTCTATAATCCACAGTACGCTTAACAACTTCGGAAATTTGTGGGTGTAAATCCTTGGGGATAATATATAAAAGAGCTTCTTCTACGGTGGCCATATAGGTGTATGTTTCTTGTTCTTCAGTCATTAAATCAAGGCCAAAAGCGTCAAGAATTTTATTATAAAACACAGAGTTAGGTTTTCTGGAATCGATGATAACTCCATCACAATCAAAGATAACACCTTTTATTTTTTGTGGAAGTGCAGAAAATGTAGCCATTAATTTCCCTTATTTTGTAAAATTATGCAGTGTAATTCTTTTTTGAGCCAAGGGGCTTGTGATATTTGTTCAGCGTTTTTTTGTAAAAGAGATTCGACACTTAAAACAACTTCATGTCCTTGAGAATTATTAGTTAGGCCCAAATTCAATAAGCTTTGTTCACTGAGAGTTTTACACGTGCCTAGTTCTAAAAGATATTCAGCCATATCATTATTAGTGATAATGGCAGTACAAGCGTCAGGCAAAAAAGGCGCCAAATTTTCGAGTACAAGTCTCCAAGGGGGGAGTACAAAACTTGAATCGGCAAGAGAGCTTTGGATTTGTCCAATGCCTTCGAGGGTTTCATCATTTTCAATGCCGAGAGCTTCTAAAATATTACTGCTATTGGCCGCGTATTTTTGAGTAAGGTCTTGTAAATCAAGAATATATTCTTCCATAAGCCATGCCCACAGCAAAAACTTTTGTGCACTTTGTAAAATATGCACAGTGGTAACATCAGCTTGCTCTTTACGCTCAATTTGCTCTTGTCCCGTGGCGGTAAAATTTCGTAAAGCCTCTTGTTCTTCTGTTTTTTTTAGGGCTACTTGCGGGTTTTGCATACTCATAAAAGCTTGCAAAGGAACACCGGAAAGGGCCGCTTCCCCCATGGATTTAATATCTCTTAGGCAAGCTCTCGCCTCATCCTTATTAAATGGATAATTAGACGGCGTCCAAAAAGATTCAGAATTGTCATGGGGATTTTCAAAATTAGAATCCTGCGCAAGGCCGGTGCAAATATATTGTGCATCTGCTATATGAGGCAAAAAACCAGATCCCATGTCTTTGTGTAATAAAGGGATATAAAGCAGTGGTTTAGGCAAAGTCATTTCTGGCTCCCATGATCTTGGAACAAATTGATAGAGACAGCATGCTTCCCAATCTTTTTGGAGTATATACATAGATTGCAAAGTGTGCAATGTTTGAATGCTATGATTTTAAAGTAATCTGAAAATTGCTAAGATTTTTTAGGGTAGTGGGCTTTTTGATGGGATAAATTAGGTGTAGTCAAAATATAGATTACCTTTAAGGCGTTGGGAAGTTACTTTCTGTACAAATTTATTTTTTTGATTTTTAACTTTAACATAGAGTTTTTTTTAATAAAAATGTTTTTCGACGCTTTTATTTTAGAACAGTTAATGTTATGCATTAACTTATATAGCGAATGTTTTTTTCGCTGGTATGATTGAGGATTTAAGGAAGCGCTGATTATATAAACTTTTGTTAACAAATAATTTTTCAAAAAATTAGTTAATTAGTATTCTTTAAGGTGGATAAATTATAGTACCACAAATGTGTGGGGAAGGAAAGTACTTATGCAACAACATAAAATTCTTCTTGTGGATACCGACAATAGTGCTGTTGATATTCTGGCTGTTCGTTTGGCATTGCGTGGCTTTAATGCCCATGTGGCGTATAATGCAAATATGACGCTTGATAAATTGCGCAAACGTAATCCACCGGGCGTAGTGGTGCTTAGTGCAGAAATGTTGGCAATGAGTGATTTTAAGTTATTGCAAAGTATACGAAAATTATATCCACAAATGCAAATAATCATGAGCAGCACACAAGATCATTATGTGCAAATGGCAGGGAGGGTGCCTGCAAAACAATATGCAATCATTAAAAAACCAATTGATATAAATGAACTTATTTTTTGTGTAAGTGTGGGCTTTATACAGCAGATAGAAAGAATTGAAGAACG
>CAYJHU010000149.1:0-6323 GCA_964369655.1 uncultured Desulfovibrionaceae bacterium
AATGAACTCCCAAGTGCCCCATGTATTATAATCTTTCTAAATGACAAGCGCCCCATGCCCGTAAGGCGTGCAGTACCGGTGTAAGTGTTTTACCATATTCAGTTAGCGTATACTCAACTTTTGGTGGCACCTCTGCATAAACAGTTCTATTAATAATGCCATCTTCCTCAAGCTCGCGTAATTGATTGGTAAGCATACGTTGAGTTATTTTAGGAATTATTTTTCGAAATTCACCAAAACGCAAAATCTCACTTTCAATGAGTTTAAAAACAATAACGGCTTTCCATCTTCCGCCTATCACAGTTAGTGCTGCTTCTACTGAGCATCCGCATGGTTTAGAATATTCACGTGCCATTTTTTTCTTCCTAAAAATATAATAATTTCAACAATAGTATACTTTTTGTAAGTATATTATTTTTTTGTGCCTACTTGCACTTAGTAAGTGCATTCTTTTATATGAATCTTCTGTACATAGCAAGCAAGACAACGACGCTTTCTTGGGTACATTAAAGTCCAAACCATATAACTTAGGAGAAAATTATGTCTCTTTCACGTAGAAATTTTTTACAAGGCTCTGCTTTGGCTGCCAGTGCAGTCGTCGGTGTAGCCGCCTTGGCCAGCCCCGCAAAAGTTTTTGCCAGTGAGCAAAAAGAAATGGGAGCAATTAATGCAATCATGACACGGCGTAGCATTCGTAGTTTTACGGATAAGCCTGTCACCGATGCGCAAATTGAAACCATCATGCGAGCAGCAATGGCAGCTCCAAGTGCTTATAATGAACAGCCTTGGGAATTTATAGTTGTTGATGACAAAGCTAAGCTTGAAGCTATTTCTAAAATCAATAAATACGCACTTTTTGCTAAAAATGCCCCCATAGGAATTTTAACTTGTGTGGATTATAATAAAGTAAAACATCAAGATCAAAGAGATTATGGCATTATTGATGTTTCCATTGCTACACAAAATATTTTGCTTGCCGTACATGCTCTTGGGCTTGGTGCAACTTGGACGGGAATTTATCCTAACAAAGCCCTCGTCGCTCCTTTTGCCAAGGAGTTTAACTTGCCGGAACATATTATTCCGCTTGCTTTTGTGCCCATCGGCTATCCAAAATCAATACCTAAGCAAAAAGATCACTTCAAGCCTGAACGCATTCGCAAAAATGACTGGAAATAAAATGAAAAAAATACAAAATATAATATCTGACAGCGGATTTTTCATAAAAGCACTGATGCTTTTTATGCTCATACTCAATACATCCCTAGCCTCTGCAGCGCAGAAAAAAAGCGAAAATCTCACCGAAGTAGAAATTGTGGCACAATTTGACACATTGCGCCCCGGATATGTTGCTATGTCAAGTGATGGGCGCATTTTTTTGACTGTATCACCTTTTTCAAACCCAGAAACTAAAGTAGTTGAACTTTTTCCTGATGGGAGCACTAAGGCTTATCCTAACGCGCAATATGCTACTGGCAAAGACTCAGTTATTCAAAGCACCATTGGCGCAAAAATGGATAACAAAGACAACCTTTGGGTATTAGATATGACCAATAGAGAATTTGTTATTTGGGATACCAAAAAAAATGCACTCAACAAAATTCTTAAAGTTCCTGCAAATACCCTTAAAGAGACTTCTTTTTTACAAGATTTTGTGCTAGATGAAAAGCGTAACAGAATAATTATTGCTGACCCAACCCGAGGTCAAGATCCAAAATCTCCGGCTTTTATTGTAATGGATATGACCAGCGGACAAGGGGTGCGTATGGCTGAAAATTATAAAGATTTACAGTCTGAAAAAGAAAATGGCTCCCCTCTTAACCCCATTGCCATAGATCCGCAGCAAGAATGGGTATATTTTGGCTCCTTGCATGGGACTAAGATTTTTCGTGTACCGGCAAAAGCCTTTGATAATGAAAAAGAATTGTTACAAAGCATAGAGCTGTATGGACCAAAATCTTATAGCGACGGTATTGCAGTGGATGCCAAACAAAATGTTTATATTACCAATATACAAGATCAAACCATTGGGCTTACCCAAAAAGGAAGCTATAAAGATATCGCTCGCCTTCCTGCCGGTCAATCTTGGCCTGATGGGCTTTTTATTAAAGATGGCTATGTCTACGCAGTGGTAAATCAACTGAATAGATCGGCCGCACTCAATAATGGTAAGGACATAACAAAACCGCCCTTCTTAATAGTGCGTACCAAACTTGCTCAATAATAACAGCATAAACACAAAGTATACCATTGAGATATCAAAAAAATATTTACCTAAACGCTATAAAATAAGGAGAAAAAAATGGAAAATGTAAAAGGCATTGAATTATTAAAAGAACGTAGAAGTGTACGCACTTACAAAGATGAAATTGTCAGCAAAGAAGTTATGCAAAAAATTATGGATGCTACTCGTTTTGCACCCTCTTGGGCAAATTTTCAAGTGGCACGTTATACTTTTATCACAGCGCCTGAAAAAATAGCTCAGTGTATTACCGATGGAGTTAATGACTTTGCTTATAATATCAGCACATTGAAAAATGCAAAAAATGTGGCTATTCTAAGCTTTGTAAAAGGCAAAAGTGGTAAGCTTGATCCCGAAAAAGATGAATTTGCCACCAATAAAGCTAATGTGTGGGAAGTTTTTGATGCAGGCATTGCTTGTCAAACTTTTTGCCTTGCCGCGCACGCATATGGTGTTGGCACTTGCATAATGGGTGTCATTAATGATGCAGAACTATCTAAAATTGCAGATCTTCCAAAAGATGAAACCGTAGCCGCACTTATTGTTTACGGCTACCCAGATAAGGACACTCCTGCAACTCCAAGAAAAAGTGTAGAGGAAATTTGCCGTTTTATTGATTAGCAAAATATATTGGCAACATTCATTTGAATAAAGCCTTTTCAAGACGAAAATCTACCAGAAAACGCATATCATGCATTTATTTCTGGTAGATTTTCTAAGTTCTTCTTCCAAATAACATTTGCAATATCTCATTTTCTACATTGAGTAACGTCCGCACTCCAAAAAATTCCAATGGGGATAATCCCATTTTTGGGAGATTTGAGGAACAGCAACTCCCAAGGACAAGTTCATACCAAGTATCCACTTAGCGAGTAAATTTTTTTCTGCCCTGACTAAGATATTGTCTAATGTGCACTTTTAGGCTAGATACAGAAAAAGAAAGGGCATGCTTAAAGAAATTTTCCGGAGCATACCTACACCAACAAAAAAGGAATATGGCGCATGGGCACAGTAAACACCTTAGTTATTACAGGATATGGCACAAACTCCCACATGGAAACCGCACATACAGCGCGTCTTGCCGGAGCAGACAAGGCTTGCGTTGTGCACTTTGCCGATATTGTCAACGCCAAAGTAAAACTCGATGACTATCATTTGTTGGTTTTTCCCGGCGGATTTTTAGATGGCGATGACCTTGGGGCTGCCCACGCGGCCAGCATGCGCTGGCGTCATCTTGAAGACAAAAATGGAGTGCCCTTACTTACTCATCTTCAAAAGTTTTTGGATGATGGAAAGTTGGTACTCGGCATTTGTAATGGTTTTCAACTTCTTGTAAAATTAGGACTTTTACCATGTTTTGATGGTAAGCGTTTTGTTCGTCACGTAACCCTTGGGCACAATGACTCTGCTCGCTACGAAGATCGCTGGATTACCATGAAAGCTAATCAAAATAGCCCATGTATTTTCACCAAGGGGCTAGATATGGTTGCTTCACCTGTTCGCCACGGTGAGGGAAAAGTCATTCCCATGGATGAGGCATGCCTTGAGCGTTTGCAAAAGGAAAATCTTATTGCTCTTCAATATACTGACCCAAAAAGCTGTGCTATAACAGAAAGTTACCCACACAATCCCAATGGTTCACCTCTTGGAATTGCAGGAATAACCGACGTTACCGGACATGTGCTTGGCCTTATGCCACACCCTGAAGCCTTCCACCATGTAAGCAACCACCCCGGTTGGACGCGCGGTGAAGTTGCCCAGCCCGGTACCATGCTTTTTGTGAATGCGGTTAATCATTTGCGCAGTCTGTAGTTTTCCCAAAAAACTAACACACTGATTTATAACATATTTTCACTATACATTTTCAGCCGGTTATGAGACTTTAAGTTTCTCATGCCGGCTGGCTTTATTTCACAAGACTATGAAATGTTATGCTTTTTTAATAATTCATAAAAATGTCCGCGTGAAAGACCGGACTTTTGTGCACAGATCCGAACGTCATTATCATTTTGCTCTAAAAGCTTTGTAATATAAGTATGTTCAGCATATTTTCGCCATTCTTTTAAGGTGGGCATACCTTCTTCTGTGGAAAGAAAGAAGGCTCCTTGAGCAATGGGTTTGACATTACGCTCATGACTGTGCACTCGTCCGCGCACAATGGCCACCCGCACATCTGTAGGTAAGTGTACGGGATAAAGTTCATTTTCTTCCTTGGCCATGATGCACGCACGCTCCATAGTGCTAATAAGCTCGCGCACATTGCCAGGCCAAGCATATGACATCAGCGCATCCATACACGACGAGCTCAATGCCTTTAGTGGAAGGGTGTGTACAGTGCAGAAATTTTTTATCACATGTTCTGCCAATAAAATAATATCGTCTTTGCGCTCACGTAAAGCAGGAATGTGCACTGTAACACCCTGTAAACGATACAATAAATCATCCCTAAATTCTTTTTCTTTGACTAATGTAGCTAAGTTTTTATTGGTGGCAGCAATGAGGCGAAAATCACTTGGAATTTCCTCCACCATCCCCACAGGGCGAAAGCGGCGTAGTTCCAAAGCTCGTAAAAAAACTTTTTGCATAGACATGGGAAGCTCTCCCACTTCGTCTAAAAAAAGCGTGCCGGTATGCGCGGAGAGCAAGAGGCCATCCCTTGCCTTATCGGCTCCGGTAAATGCACCGCGCGCATGCCCAAAGAGGTGACTTTCCACAAGATTTTCAGTGAGAGAGGCACAATCCACAGTGACAAAGGGCTTATGCTTGCGCAGGGAATTGTGGTGCAAAGCACTGGCAAAAAGCTCTTTGCCAACTCCTGTTTCACCATATATGAGCACATTACTCTCCGACTGCGCCGCCTCGCGTAAACGTTTTAGTGCAGCCTGCAAAGCAGGACTGCTCCCCAAAATGGCATGGCTGTGCAAATGCTCTTCCAGCCCCTCTAACCCTTCTAGGCCACGCCCTTTTCGGTGTGCTATGGCTTGTTGCAAAGCAGCACTTAATTCAACTGCCTGCACGGGCTTACACAAAAACTCCCACGCCCCTACACGCAAGGCTCTTTCTGCAATATCCCCACTCCCAAGCTGAGTTATAAGTAACACATGTGGCTTTTCTTTCCAGGCTAAAAAGTCTTGAATGCGCGCAATGCCATCACCGTCAGCATGAATTTTTTCTAATAAAATGATATCTATGCCCAAGGATTGCATAGCAAAGCCTTCCGTGAGGTTATTTGCAAACATAACCTCCAAATCAAGAGGCTTTGCCACTTTTTGCAATGTTTCCCGTAAAGCAGCGTCCGTATCTATGAGCAATACTTTCATCATTACAACATCTTCCTTGCACTTTTTTATATTTTTAGACTAGCTGTTAATGCTTCGAAGGTTTAGCACAACACATTATACGTGAGTTGTGCTTTGGGTGTATAACATTTTCTCAACTTAAGATAAGCACGTTTTTTCACTTGTCATATTTTTATGAAAATTTGTCTTTTTTTTATGAATACAAAATAGTTTTTATAGCAACTTTTTTTCATAAATCGCTACAATTCATTGGTATTGTACTCTATTTTTTTTATCTAATTCTGTACTTATTCGGCACGCTTTTTGTAATATAGTTTGCAATTAAAAGTGCCACGCATTCATAGGTGGCAAGAAAGCACATAAGCGCTAAACACCTTTGCTTATGCTTACTTTCAAAGAACCTGCACGTTTTTGCGCTTCAGCCATTAATTTTCATTCTCGCAGGAAAGCCTCACTTTATTTTGCTACATTATGCTTACATTTTTAGAATTTCAAAATGTAGCCGTAAACAAAAACATTTTAGATGTACACTAAGCTATACTGTCTTCCTGTTTTAAACAAAATACAGATTACAGTTGGACGTATGGCATGTAAAAATCGTACCTCTAGGTACGCCTGCCGGGGGAAAAGTCCTTTTTATCCCCGCTTAGAGAAAAAGGGGAGTGCATTCCCTATCCTCCAAGGCGAGAGACTCCTCTCGCGCCGCATCAAGAAAGCGTTGGACATAGACAACGCTGCCATGCAAAAAGCCATAGCCTTCTACATCCAAGGCTATGGCTTTCTTT
>CAYJHU010000150.1:0-6255 GCA_964369655.1 uncultured Desulfovibrionaceae bacterium
AAAAAAGCGCCACATTTTCAGTTCAAAGAAAATGTGGCGCTTAATTTTATTCAACAAAAGTAATTATACGATGCCGTGCTCGCCTGGCTTTTCGTACACTACTTCTTCTTCTGCGCGTATATAGTCTTCTGTCTTACCAAGGGCAAGCAAAATTGCCGAAGACACATATACGGAAGAAAAAGTACCAACCACAACACCAATAAGCATGGTTAAGGCAAAATCATAAATAATGCCGCCACCAAGCACAAAAAGCGCCAAGGCGGAAACCATGGTGGTACCGGAAGTTAAGATGGTACGGGAGAGGGTTTGGTTTACGCTCTTATTGATAATTTCAGAAAGAGTTAAATTTTGCATTTTTCTGAGATTTTCGCGGACGCGGTCATAAACAATAATGGTATCGTTCAATGAATAACCGATAAGCGTCAAAAGAGCCGCCACAACGTTTAGGTCAAGCTCAGTGTCAAGTAGGCTCAGTATGCTGACCGTAATGAAAACGTCGTGCAAAAGCCCCACGATAGCACCCAGCGCAAAGTTTAATCGTAATTTCCAGCAGATAGCCACGGTAATACCCAAAGCCACCAGAACAAGATATCCCATGCCAAGGCCGGTAAAGCCCATGCCATACATGCTACCCCATAGGGCAACTGTCATAAGGCCTGCGGTCATCCAGCGTTGCTCAAAGCGACCGGAAATGTAAACAGCAATCAGCAATACGGCATAGTACATGGCCTCAAGTGCCTTGTTGGTGAGGTCAGCGCCCACTTTTGGACCAACTTGCTCAAGCCTTTCGATACTGACTTTATTGTCAGGGAAGGCCTTGGCTAAGGCTTTCTCTACATTTCCGCGAAGTTCCACGGCGTTGGCAGTTAAGGTAGAAAAGCGCAATAAATATTCGCGCCCATCGTCACCAAAACGCTGGGTTGTAATGCCCGGAAGCTCAGGAATATCAAGGCTCTTTTTAAGATCATTGTCGTTGACGTCTTTATCAAACTTCACTTGCACAATGACGCCGCCGGCAAAGTCGATGCCAAGCTTGGGGCCGCCTTCCAAAACCATATGCCCAATACCAATAAGAACAAGAACAATAGAGATAATGTACGCAATGCGACGCTTGCCTATAAAATCTATATTTGTATTATCTTTAACAAATGAAAAGCCCATGTTTTGGCTCCTTTAACTATATATTAATGGCTTTGGACTTTTTAGCCCAGACTTCAAAAATCCCGCGTGAGACAAAAACTGCCGTAAACATGGAAGCGATAATCCCAAGCGACAATGTCACCGCAAAACCGCGCACCGGACCGGTACCAAATTGATAAAGCACGATGGTAGCGATGATGGTGGTGAGGTTTGAGTCAATGATGGACAAAGAAGCGCGTTCAAAGCCAGCCGATACCGCAGAAAAAGGCGTTAAACCCCGCCGCAATTCTTCTCGGATGCGCTCAAAAATAAGCACGTTGGCGTCCACTGCCATACCGATGGTAAGTACAATGCCTGCAATACCGGGTAGGGTTAGGGTTGCGCCAAAGGCCGCAAGTCCTGCGAGCAACATGGTTATAGTAAAAATTAACATAAGGTCAGCAATAACGCCACTCACGCCATAATAAATAGCCATAAAGATAACAACGGCGATGGCACCCACGGCCGCGGCAAGCATGCCGCTGTCAATGGATTCTTGTCCCAAAGATGGGCCAACGGTACGCTCTTCGAGTACGACTACCGGTGCTGGCAAGGAGCCGGCACGCAAAACCACAGCTAAGTCTTGTGCTTCTTCAGTGGTGAAGGAGCCGGTGATGCTGGCGCGTCCGCCGGGAATGCGCTCATTAATATTAGGGGCAGAATAAATTTTGCGATCAAGCACAATGGCCATACGCTTGCCCACATTTTCGCCGGTGACACGTTCAAAAATATTAGCACCGCGGCTATTAAAATTCATAGAGACGTGAGCTTCGTTGGTCTGGTCAAAACCAGGGCGAGCATCAACAACATCTTCGCCTGTAAGTACGGGGTCTTTATTGACAACAAGCATGGGTACCTTGCCTTCAGGGGCAGAATGACCAGCAGTGTCAATAAGGGGCAAAGCTATCACATCAGGAGGAAGCACAGTGGCATAAGGATTCAAATCATCGCGCACAATATGAAATTCAAGGTGCGCGGTTTGACCAATGAGTGCCACAGCACGGCGCGGGTCAGAAACGCCGGGAAGTTGAATTTGAATGCGATAATCAGCTTGTTTACGAATGTCCGGCTCGGCTACGCCAAATTGGTCGATACGATTACGGATGGTGCGCAGTGCTTGCTCTTGCGCCATGTCAGAAATTTTTATGACCGCGGCGTCGGTATAATTTACGCGATAAATAATTTGCCCATTTTCGGTGGTATTTGTGCTTTGCACTTCCACATCGGCAAATTTTTCTTTGAGCAAGGTTGCTAATTTTTCTTGCTGATCTGATTTTAACAAGATGAATTCCAAGGTGTTGGCATCAATCATACGCGGACGTAGTACAGCCATATCTATATCTTGAGCCTGCGCGCGCACATCTTGCCCAATTTGTGCCAAGGAGTTGGTAACGGCTTTTTGTACTTCCACTTCAAGAGTGAGGTGTATGCCGCCCTTTAAATCAAGCCCCAGATTTATGCGAGAATCCGGCAAAAATTTAGCCAATGACGAGCCCTGAATAAAAGGCGCGCTTGGCAATACATATATAAGGCTTACCACAAAAACAAGTACAGCTATGGCAATGCGCCAACGTGACAAAGACATGAATCACCTTCCAAACAAAATACAGCTTGCGCCTCACAAAATGCAAGGCGCAAGATTAGAATATTATATTGATATAATTATAGTAAAAGAGAATAAGACAGTTGTTTTCTTGAACCAAGAAAAATTAGATGCCTCATCCGCCTTTCTTTTCTTCAGTAGGGAGGGCAGATGCACCTTTCTTGTCATCACCCTGATGCAAACCACCAATGGCGCCGCGTGTAATGCGCAATTTGGACTCGCCAGACTCAAGCAAAACAGTGGCTTCGTCAAGTTCAATGATGCGTCCAATCATGCCGCCGGATGTGATGACATAGTCGCCGCGCTTTAAGTTTGCTAACAAATTCTTATGCTCTTGAGCGCGCTTTTTTTGCGGACGGATAAGCATAAACCAAAAAATAACCAGCATGAGTGCTAGAGGAACAAGGGAACTCCAAACATTGCCACCTGCTTGGCCACCGGCCGCAGGAGCGCCCATGGCGTGGGCTACGGATACAAAAAACATATAACCTCCAAAGACTTATTTCTTCTTAAAATTTTGACAGTATCTGCCTAAGAGTGAGGCACTATAGCTAGATATTGCCAAAGGTGCAACCATTAAATGCAGTATTTTCTTGGAAGGTGCTGCCTTCCAAATCGAGAGCTCTGCACAATTATTTTCAAATATAATTTTGCTCTTAAATTTTTCAAAATTACTTCAATGGCAAAATACAATGTGCAGAGCAAAAGGCACAAAAATCAATCGCTTAACGGGCAAGCAAAGCTAGCCCTACTTTTGATTTTTGGTCGCATTGGCTAGCGCCAACGCTCCATGAGCCCCTGCATAATGAATTATGCAGAGGTCTCAAATCCACCGCCAGAGGAGATTATTCCCTTCGGAAAAGCAAACGCGCCCCATTTACGCAAGTGTGAATGGGGCGATTCGATGCTATTTGCTTTGGTAAGCATTATATTTATATGATGTTTGCGGTTAAAATGTAGGATTTTTTGTTGAGAACCCATAGAAAATTATTTTCGATTCATGAGCTTCCATGTGGTTTTGATAACCGTAGCAATCTCATTAAGGCCGGGTGAAAACATTTCTACCTCAAGGCCTTCTTCTTGTAAGGGCTCAAGGACAATGCTTTTTCCATCATCTTTAGGATGTATTTTCTTGCCTTGTGCAGATGACCTTAGCGACTCACCAGCAAGGCTCATTTTATTATTATTTTTATTTTCTGACTTTGACTCGTCAAAGAGAGAAAAACTGCCTGCCTTAGCTTTGAGCGAAGAAAATACACCTGTGAGCCCCGATGCAGAGGAGTCTGAACTCTTTGAGCTATTTTGATATTCAAAATCATCTACGCTTAAAGCACCGCTAAAGGGGGTGGTTACTGTTACAGATAATTCCTTAGCTTTAGCACGCAAGAGGGCATGCTCTTCGCGTCTTTTTTGTAAAGCCATGGCATGTGCTTCGCTATATTTTTGCAATTCATCGGGCAATGCGCGAGCAAGTTTTTGCAATTCGGGCGCAGTAAAGTTTTTTTGAATTTGCTTTACGGTAAAGGGAGGATTTTCTGTGTAATAGCACGCCCTTGCCAAGCGCTCTAGCACATCTTCTGTATTACCAAGGCCAAGCCCTAACAAAAGTG
This sequence comes from uncultured Desulfovibrionaceae bacterium, assembly GCA_964369655.1. Lineage (GTDB taxonomy): Bacteria > Desulfobacterota > Desulfovibrionia > Desulfovibrionales > Desulfovibrionaceae > CAYJAD01. The sequence goes on from CAYJHU010000150.1 coordinate 4,393, forward strand.
TGGCGCCTGCATCCCTAAACTTTTCGGCGCGGATAAGACTTTCCGCCGTACGCACAAAGGGATTCAAGGCCTTTGGCATGTATTTTAAAAGCTGCGCGTAAGCATGGCGGGCCCGTGCCCATTTTTGCGAGCGCACAAGGCTTAAGCACGCTTCATTTAAGTAGTAGCATTGCTTTTCTTTATTTTTTTTGCCTTGCCAAGCAGAAGCTAAACCATATTCGGCCTCGCCCTTCATCTCTTTGTCATAGAGCACTTTGCTTAAGGCTGTAATGGCCTTATCCCAAGATTTTTCCTTGAGAAAATTAAGCCCTTCATGAAAATGCATCCCCGCTTTGGCGCCTTGGCCTTGATAGCTGGAATAACGCTCAAGCTCAGCTTCAAAGCGCTTACTGGTTTGCTCAGGCTCCTGCTCCTCATCTTGCATGGAGTGCATTTTTTCCTGAACACTTGAGAGGGTACGGCGTACATCGTCTGAGGAATAAGGGCGAGTAAGAATGCTGGTGAAGTTACAATTAAGAGCCTCAAATAAATGCCCTTCTTCGGCATTTCCGGCAATAACAATCACCGGAATATTTTTAAGAGCCGGATTTAAGCGCATAAGCTCAATCCATTGTAAGGCAGACATATCTTCAAGGCGAGGATGACAGACGATTATATCAATCCCCTTAAAATCATCGGCCTCTGTCTCCTTGCTTTTTAGCCCCAAAAAACGTCCAGCAAGAAGGCCAGAAGTTAAGACCTGCACGCGCCCAATACCTGCCTCGCGCAAGGCTGATCTGTCCATGCGCGCGTTGCCCTCCATCTCTACGAGGAGAAGGGCCGAGGTAAAGGAATGTGCTTTTATGCTCGCCATAGGAACCTTGTTACGAACAAAATTTTTGCTCGTTTTTTGTGCTGGTTTACGGGGCACGAGGGGAAGGCTTTTGTTCATTCTTCCCGTTGAGAATACTCTTTCATACCCTGCTCCAGGATATTGCGCAAGGGGTGAGAACATACCTCCCATGTGACGAGAGTGTACGTCTTGTTCTGCTCGCACAGGCGAGGAAAAAGTATCTTTTTGCAACATGGACATGCTTAAAAATTCCTTGCCCTAAAGGGGATAAGTTTTGCCGGTGGCATTTGCCCCACAGTTCCCCCCACCACATGTGCGCCATATTCATACATTGCATGGCAATGCTCACAATATAAGACGTTTTCTTGCATGCGCAAACGAAAGAGCATGCCATCGCCTTCATAGCAGTGAGGACAAAAAGGCCCCTGCGTTGCGCCGGAAGTACGCACCCAATAAAAATGACTATCAAAATATAAGGCCTTAGATAAAAACAATATATCTTCAAACTCTTGAATTCGTTCTTTTAAAACATCGATGGTATCGTGCAGGGTAATATGTTCAGCTTGAATTTGCATCAATAGTCGCAAAGCTAAATCTGATTTTCCTTGAGAAAAGAAATCGTGCACTCTCTGAAATTTTTCATAGTCTAACATATAATTTACCCCTTAAAGACTCCCACATTTTTCACAAATAACATCTAGAAATAACTATGTAGGATTCTTCCTTGTTGTTAAACGCATTAATCGTCACTTGCATGTATTACTTTAGAGCAATAAATAATTTTAGCACATGGCATATTTTTTATATACCTAAAATAAATATGCTTTTTCTCTAGAAAATGTATTGATTTTTTCTTTTTTATTGCATGTGAGAACTTCAAAACAGAGTTTATATACGTAAAAAAGCTATGTGTAAGGTGGTTTGCGTAAAATTTTTAAGGTAAAAAAATTTTAATTAAGAATTATTCTCAATCGACACCTCTGCGCAATTCATTGCGCAGGGTCTCGTGGAGCATTGGCGCTAGCCAATGC
>CAYJHU010000151.1:0-6221 GCA_964369655.1 uncultured Desulfovibrionaceae bacterium
TTGGGGAGGGAACTTTTTTCAAAAAGTTCCCTCCCCAAAAAACTATTCCCAATATAAAATCTGCAAAATGACTCTTTTTCGCTATTTGCTTAAAATGTTTATAGTTCTTTTTTCGTAAATTTTGATTTCATGTCTTGACCTCGTGGCTTAGGTGTCTTATTTTCTCTTATTATGAATTGGGACTGGGATAAACTACAAGAAAAACGGCAGAGGCAGTCGCGTCAATCACCCTTCGGTGGCGATAATAATGACAAAGGCGGCAACAATAATGGCGGCGGTGACGATGATAATCGTCAACCCCCCTTTAATTTTGGAAACAACGCAAACAATCCCTTTAAGGGACGTATTTCTATGCCAAGTGGCGGCAAGGGATTTTGGTTTCTTGGTGCGGGTATAGTTGTGCTATGGCTCTTGTCAGGTATTTTTATTGTGAATCCTGACGAAGAGGGCGTTGTTTTGCGCTTTGGTAAATATGTACGCACGGTGGGCCCTGGTCCGCACTATCACTTACCAACGCCCATTGAAACAGTCTATAAGCCAAAAGTCACGCAGGTTTTGCGCGGAGAGGTTGGCTTTCGTTCTGTGGGGCAAGGGGTAACCTTCCAGCAAGGTCAATTGCGTACTGTTCCGGAAGAAGCTTCCATGCTTACCGGCGATGAAAATATCGTTAATGTGCAATTTAGCGTTCAATATAAAATCAGTAATCCGGTGGAATATCTCTTTAATGTCACCAATCAAGCCGCAGTGGTACGCAATGCCGCTGAGGCTGCCATGCGTGAAGTTATCGGCAAAAGCATGATTGATTCGGCCTTAACCGATGGCAAAATCCGCATTCAAAGTGATGCCACTGAGCTTTTGCAAAATATTCTTAATCGTTACGCAGTAGGCGTACAGATTATCGCTGTGCAATTACAAGACGTACATCCTCCCCGTGAAGTTGTTGACGCCTTTAAGGACGTCGCCTCAGCTCGTGAGGATAAAAGCCGTATCATTAACGAAGCAGAAGCGTATCGCAATGAAGTTTTGCCAAAGGCGCGTGGTCAAGGTGCTGAGCTTGAAAACCAGGCTCAAGCCTATAAAGAAACGCGTGTACAAAATGCTACAGGGCGTGCAAATCGCTTCTTAGCTGTGCTTGAAGAATATAATAAAGCCCAAGATGTAACAAAAAAACGTTTATATTTTGAGGCAATGGAGAGTATTTTAGGCAATGCTACGGATAAAATTATTATTCCTAGTGGTACAGGTGAGCGCATGCTGCCCCTTTTGCCTCTCAATACTTCCGGTCAAGTGCCGCTTACTACCAATACAGTTCAAAGTCCACGCGCTCCACGCGCAACAGGGGGGACTCAATAATGGCTAAGAATCCTCTTTTTGTGGCTGTGGGTATTTTCCTTGTGGCGATACTTGCCAGCCAAAGCTTTTTCACCGTACATGAAACGGAAAAAGCCATTGTCTTGCAACTTGGTGTACCAAAAGACGAAGTCTTAGGGCCGGGCTTACATTTCAAGATGCCGTTTATTCAAAATGTTATTTATTTTGACGCACGCATATTGGATTATGATGCACGTCCAACCGAGGCTTTTACCGTGGATAAAAAGGCCATTGTGCTTGATAACTATGCTCGTTGGCGCATAGCCAATCCTTTGCAATTTTATCAAACCATGCGCACCATTCCCGGTGCACAAGCTCGCCTTGATGACGTGGTCTATTCGCAATTACGCGCCCTTGTGGGTGGTTATACTTTAACCGAAGTTGTTTCATCTCAGCGTGCTAAAATTATGGAAGAAGTTACTAAACGAGTGGCTGATCTCATGAAGGGTTTTGGAGTTGAAGTGGTAGACGTGCGTATTAAGCGTACAGATTTACCCTCAGAAAACCAACGCGCCATCTTTGAGCGCATGCAAGCAGAGCGTGAGCGTCAAGCTAAGCAATATCGTTCCGAAGGGGTGGAAGAATCCACACGTATTCGTTCCGATGCAGACAGACAGACTGCGGTTATCTTAGCAGAAGCCAACAAAAAGTCTGAAATAATCCGCGGTGAGGGCGATGCAGAAGCCGCTAAAATCTTTGCAGAAGCCTTTGGTAAAGCACCAGAGTTTTATGCATATCAAAAGGGGCTTGAGGTCTTAAGTAAGTCCTTGCGCCAAAATAGCCGCATAGTGCTTTCACAAGATGATCCTGTGCTGGCGCCACTTCAAAAATAATTTGTACTAGAGTTGAACGTTATTTACATTTACAAGAGAGAAATTTATGTCCTCATTCTTTGAAGAAGCATATGCACGTATTAAATTTGCCACCGGTACCAAAACACAGGTGGAAATTGCTGAGGTTTTGGAAATTAGACAGTCAAGCATATCCGATGCTAAACGTCGCAATTCCGTGCCCGGTGATTGGTATATGAAGCTTTTTGAAAAGTTTGGGCTAAACCCTGACTGGATTAAACAAGGTGTTGGACCCATGTTTTTGCGTACCGAATCCGGATACGAACCACATGATCTTCCAGCACAAGGTCTCCAAGAAACTCCAGCCTTGTACGGCGAGCCTTCCACCAAAAGTGTTATGCTCACCGTGCATGGCATGAGCTGTCCCTATAAAGATGGAGATTTGCACCCTCCCTTGCCGCAGGTAGGCAAGGTTTCCATGCCGCTTTCCTTTGCAGCGCCAAGCATTACAGTGCTGCGTAACGAAGGGCCAAGCATGGAGCCTGTTATGGCGCGTGGGGCATATTTAGGTGTTGATATTAGCCTTAAAGTTCCTGTATCCGGCATGGTCTACGCCCTGTATTGGCCTCATGAAGGCATTGTCATTCGCAGAATTTATTTGGATAGCGACGATATTCACTATATTTTGCGCTGTGATGCTGAAGGTTTTGCAGAAACAAGACTGCCAGCCAAAGTGCTTAATGGTCGCATCCTCGGACGCGTAACATGGGTCTTACAACAGCTTTAATGGCTTTTTAAGTCAACTGGAGTGCTCCATGCCATCCGTAACAGCAAAGGTTGTGCTTTTAAGTCACACCCCTAATCCTTTGTCCGTGATTTATGCGGCTTGCAGACAATGCTATTATCAAGGCTTTGTCGGGGATATGTGGGAATCTTTGCTAGATGACGAAATTAGCCTTGAAAAACAAAGCGATCTCATAGAAAAAATCATGGCTTCAGGACACGAAAGCCCCATAGAGCACGTGTCCTTTAGCTTTGCCATTGATGGTATCTCCCGCGCTCTCTCACATCAACTTGTGCGCCATCGTATTGCATCTTATTCACAACAAAGTCAGCGCTATGTTAATGGTGCAGAATGCAATTATATAACACCACCTGCCATAGCAAAAAATCCCGCCGCATTGGCGCGCTTTGAAGCCTTTATGGCTGAGGTGGGCGCCGCCTATAAAGATATTCATGCTTTACTCATGGAAAGTGATCCGCATAAAAATACCGGAAAAGCCAATGAAGATGCGCGCTTTGTGCTGCCACAAGCTGCAGAAACGCGTATTGTTGTTAGCATGAACTGTCGCACGCTTCTCAACTTCTTCAAGCATCGCTCGTGCACTCGGGCGCAATGGGAAATACGCAACGTCTCAAACCAAATGCTTAAAATTTGCCGCGAAATTCTTCCACAAGTCTTTGCTACCGCAGGAGCACCCTGCGAAAAAACAAAGCTTTGCCCCGAAGGCAAGTTCTGCTGCGGGCGTTATCCAGTTAAATAATTTTTTTTGGGGGAGGGGACTTTTTGAAAAAAACCCCCTCCCCCAAAAACTTTTTGCGGCGAATAAGGCTGCATCCTAAAATAAATTACGGTACTATGAAAATTTATGGTGGTGTTTTTTAGGAGGGATTTCATGGCGGTAGATTTATATTCGAAGTGAATGCTTTTATCGCCATGAAAGTTTTTGGAGGGACGACCCCACTGGTGTGAAGCGTATTTCCAAAAGCCCGGTCTGCGGGGGTATATTTTCTTGCAAATAATGAAAAGATCTTTGAGGCGGAAAAATGTTCATATAAAATAGAGTGATTTCGCCATGAAAGTTTTTTGGAGGGCCGACCCAACGGGCGCGAAGCGTTTGCGTTAACGAGCTTGCGAGTTTTACGCAAATCGAGAGCAAAGCGGTTTGGGGGAACCTTCTGTTCAAAAGGTTCCCCCAGAATTATCCTAAATTATTCATACGCAAGCTTTGCTATGAAAATGACAGCTAGAATATATGAAATAATGCTAAGCTCTCTGGCTTTGCCGGTGGTAAGGCTGAGGATAACGTGAGCGAGTAATCCCCACATAATACCGTTAACGATGCTGTAGGTAAGTGGCATCATGATAAGGGTAAAGAAAGCGGGGATGGATTGATGAAAGTCGTTAAAGTCGATTTCTGTTATGGGTGAAAGCATGAAGAGCCCCACGAGGATGAGTGCAGCCGCTGTGGCTTGCGTGGGGATGAGTAAGAAGATTGGCGACAAAAAGAGCGCGATGAAAAAGAGTATGGCGACGGTAAGTGCGGTAAGTCCTGTTTTACCGCCTTCAGCTACGCCGCTGGCGCTTTCAACATAAACGGCAATGGTGGCGGTGCCGAGAGTGGCTCCAAGGGTTGTGCCGACAGCATCCGCCATAAAAGCGCTTTTCATGTTGGGCACTTCGCCTTTTTCGTCAAGAATATTTGCCTTGGTGGCAAGACCGAGCAGACCGCCGAGTGTATCAAATAGGTTTGCAAAAAGGATTGCAATAACAATGAGTAGCATGTCAATGCTCAGTACTTGATGCCATTCAAATTGCAAAAAAGTAGGGGCAATGCTTGGCACGCTAAAAAGTAGGCTTGAGTCAAAACTATCAAGCTTTGTTACGCCAAGGGGGATGCCTACGATGGTGGCGATGAAAATGCCATAGAGTAGGGCGCCGCGCACTTTGTAGCAAAGTAAAATGCCGGTAATGAGCGTACCAACCACGGCCACAATGATGCCAGGATCGCTGAAAGAGCCGGCGGTGACGAGCGTAGCGTCGCTATTGATGACAATGCCGGCGGATTTTAAGCCAATGAAGGCGATGAAGAGCCCAATGCCTACGGTGATGGCTTTTTTCATGGCATCTGGGATGCAGAGCATGATGGCTTTGCGTAGGTCGGTGAGGGTGAGCAGGATAAAAATAACGCCCTCGATAAAGATGGCGGTAAGAGCAAACTTCCAAGAATATCCCATGCCAAGCACGATGGTGAAGGCAAAAAATGCGTTAAGTCCCATACTTGGGGCAAGGGCAATGGGCAAGTTTGCGGCTATGGCCATGATGGCGGTAGCAATGGCTGAGGTTATGGCGGTGGCCACAAATACCGAGGGGCCATCCATGCCGGTTTGACCTAAGATGCTGGGATTTACGGCCAAAATATAGGCCATGGTCATAAAAGTGGTTAAGCCTGCCAAAAGTTCAGTACGGATGGTGCTGCCTCGTTCTGAAACTGCAAAAAATTTATCTAACATAATTTCACCTTAAGGTTTTGTGTATAAATACCATAAATGATTCTGCCAATGCCGCTAAGGTTTTTATAACAAAAAAATATTTTTTATGCTAGAGAGGACAGTTTGCAAATTTTTGTTGATAGTGATATGTAGCAAGGATTATTAAGGTGCTATATAATTTGTGTCATACGCATATTGTCAAATACACAAAAGGTATTATCTAGTGCTTTGAGTTAAAAAACAATTTAAGTACAATAAAAAATAAATATAGTCCGGAGGACATGTGAATCAATTTTCTCGCAATTTGGCGGTTTGGGGCGTAATTGCTCTGGCGATGGTGATATTATTTAACATGTTTCAACAGCCACAAAGCGCTAACCAACAGATTTCTTACACAGAATTTTTACAACAAGTGGACAGAGGCGATATTGCACAGGTGACCATACAGGGTAAAACTCTTGTGGGGCAAACCATCAGTGGCACGAAAGTGCAAACTTTTGCGCCTCAGGATGGCGAACTGGTAAACCGTTTGATGGAAAAAAAGGTAGCCATTAAGGCTGAACCACCGGAAGACCAGCCTTGGTATATGACATTGCTTATCTCTTGGTTCCCCATGCTTTTGCTTATTGGGGTATGGTTTTTCTTCATGCGCCAGATGCAAGGCGGAGGCGGAAAAGCCATGAGCTTTGGTCGCTCGCGTGCGCGTATGCTCACCGAAGAGCAGGGCCGCATTACCTTTGAGGACGTGGCTGGTGTTGATGAAGCCAAGGAAGAACTCTCAGAAGT
>CAYJHU010000152.1:0-6190 GCA_964369655.1 uncultured Desulfovibrionaceae bacterium
TTTTGGCGCTAGCAAAAGTTTTCCCCAAAAAAATATCTCAAATTAGAATGCCGTGGTAAAGCAAAATGTAGCTTGCACTATTTGATTGACATTTTTATAAAATACTTGTTAGTTTTAGGTTGCGAAACTATTCCCAAGGAGATAAGCATGAAGTTGAAAAGCACTTATTTTATTGCACTTTTTTTTGCAGCTCTACTTATGACTCCCATGAGTTCATGGGCTTTTTTTACCAATAGCAAAATTAATATTGTGCAAGAGGGTACTTTCTCTCACAATGTCCCCAACGAAGCGACCATTGAAGATGTTTTAGATGAATATACTCTTTGCGAAGATGGTGATTGGGACACCTATACCTCTGATAAGAATGAAGAAATAGTTACCTACCAATGCACTTACTCCACAAAAGAAGCCATAAAAAGCAACCTAAAAGCGCTTAATATTAAAGATGCCGAACTTGAAAAAGAAACCCTAGCAAACCTTGAAGATAAGGATTTTGCCCTTGATGTGCTTATAACTTTCACAGTAAATGAAGAGAAGGAAACTTTTACCCTCAACAATTTACAGTATTTATACAAAGGGCAAGAACAAGCTGCTTCCCCTGAGCAACTTCCTATTCAAGTAAAAAATCTTCTTGAAAAGAAACCGCTCACCCTACCATTGCTTTACACCAGTGGTAAAGCTGGAAAAATCTTCGCCTATACCCTTGAAAAACTTCTTTTAAAATCCGAAGAGTCTATCAACTATACAGCTCCTTTTTACGAAAATCTTGGATTTACTTACAGCATAAAAAATGCTCCGCAATTGACTGCCAAACTTTCTGACCTAGCTTTTGATGATAAAACTCAACAGATAAAAGCAAAATTGGCTTTTAGCTTACAAGTTCCTGGTAAAAAAATTGATGTGGAAAAAGAAAAAGGCTACTTTATAAAATATTTTAGAGCAGCACTTTCCGGTTCCCCCAAGGTTTTGCAAAGTCAAACATTTGATGTATATTTACGTCCAAACCATGAAGATCCAACAATTTTTACCTTTGAAGATAAAGATAAAAATTTTGTTATGAGCTTTGCAAAAAAAAGCCTCATGCCTTTAAAACCCAAGGCCATCAAGGTCAGCTATAAAGGTGCCATCGAGCCAGGGGTTAAGGATTACATTAAAAAAAATACTGATACTTCAGCCAGCCCACAAGGTGTCATCAATGAATTGCTTGGCAATTTTGTCTATGAAGCCGAGGGGATGAAGGGAAGCGTTCGTATTTTACCTGATGCAAACAACGAAAGTACAGTTAAAGTGTACCTTAACACCGTAAATGTTCAAGCTCTACACCTCTGCGAATATGAAGGGAATTGCACCTTTACGGAAAATAAATATCTCTGCCCCATAAAAGACGCCCCCGAAGGCATGGAGTCTTTTTTTGAAATCGTGCCCAGTGATACAGGCTTTTCTATTTCTCAAAACCCAAGCTTGCTATGCGGCGTGCGCGGCTTTATGTCCGGCGATTATTCACGCTGCAATGAGCAAACCAGCGGCCCCTTAACCATGGTGCTTGTGCCCATGGAAATTATTCATGAAGATGCCACTTATATTGTCCGCTTCACCGATGACGGCGCCGAATCTTTGGAATTTGTTTCGCAAAAACAAGCAGAATTCTTAGAAAAAATGATTGGAAAAAATGTCCTTGTGCATTACAACCAAAGCCAAATGTGGAATGAAGAAAAGAAGTTTTGCAATCGCTCCAAGGAAATTATTTCCGTTGAAGATGCTACAAAGCCCGAAGCAAAACTTCTTGGCGGCTACAGCCACGCTTCCGCTGAGCTTAAAGGTTATGCCTTTATTGAACCGGATTTTACTGCCAAATCCGCCTTTAATATACACTTAAACAACTATAGCAATGACTTAGAAAAAAATTGTCAATTTGCCGGTGATTGCTATGCAGAAGGTGAAGGTTTTATTTGCAACACCTTCGATAGAGAACAAAATCCCGATGAATATTTTGAACTTGTCCCCTCAAAAGAAGGCTTCATAGTTCTGAACAATCCCACCAATACCTGCACCTATGAAGGTTTTATGTCAGGTAAATACGAAAAATGCGACAATAAAATCTTTAGTCGCTCAAGCATTTCCGGCCAGCTTAAAAACGTCAATGAAGAAGATTTTATGTATACGCACATAATTATAGTTGCCGACAAACAAGAAATCGACATGCGTATTGGAGTTGATCAAATTGCACTGGCAAAATCACTTATTGGCAAGGATGTTCTGATAAACTTTGTGGACGAGCAGTATTGGGGAGAGCATGACAGAGCTTGCGTGCGTGAAAAAAGAGTGACCAGCATCCAAGCCATATCTGCCGTAAAAAATTCCCTCGTGGGTAATTATGGACATAATGCCGATGGTATAAGTGGCTCCGCTATTATCAGTGAGGTAGAAAACACCCCAGATTCCTTCGTCCTTACCTTAAAAAATCTTGGCTTAAACTCTAAAGCTTCTTGCTCTTTTTCCGGAGTATGCGAGCCTAATCAAAAAGGCTTTCTTTGCAAGTCCATGCAGGTTGAAAATAATACCCCAAACTATATAACAGTTATCCCCAGTGCAGATGGCTTTAGTATTCCCGTAGATATTTCAAATAACTGCAAAATGCGTAGTTTGCATGCCGGAAAATACAGCAAATGCGTTAAAAAGACCTTAGGCTCTGCCAGCGTCACTGGATTATTTACTGAAATTATTGACAAAAACAAAAATGAAGTCAGCCTAGTGATTATTGTACAGGGACAAAAGCATCTTATTACTCTTCCTAAATCTGTAAAAGATTTTAAGCGGCAGCTTGATTTACTCAAAGACCTCTTAGGGAAAAATGTTACCGTCAACTATAGTGAAGAACAAAGCTGGAACGATCAAGATAAACTTTGTACGCGAGTACGCTACTTTACTTCTATTAAAACAGTAAAAAGCAAACAAGATTCTTAATTTTACTTTTATTAGATTTCTGAGGGGCTTGCTAAAAGCCCCTTTTTTAATTCCTCATAAAAATTTTATACATAAAAATTATTTACTCCATACACAAAGCCGAGTAGTATGCATACCATACAAAAAAAGACTTCAGCAGGATATTAGGTGAAATTATGAAATCAAGTATGGAATATAAATCATTTATTGGCTTATTGATTATTATCAGCTTTGGCTTTTTACTCCTCATGTGGCCTTTTTTTGGCATAATCTTTTGGTCTGTAGCCATTACCATTATCTTTTCCGGCTTGCACGATGCTATTTTAAGGAAAACCAACAGCCCCAACCTCTCTGCCCTGCTCACTTTGCTGGTGACCATTGTCATTGTGGTTTTTCCCTTTCTCTTCATGGCCAGTGAATTTTTAGATCAAGGCTTAGCCCTTTATCAAGGCCTAACCAGCGGTCAAGTTGATATCAATGCATATTTTAAGAAAGTAGAAACTTCCTTCCCCCTACTACAAGAATATATGCAAAAATTTGACATAAACTCTCAAGGTTTACAGGAAAAACTTGCCGAGGCAGTGATTTTTGTTTCAAAATTCATTGGGCAAAAAGCTGTGGCCATTGGCGCAGAAACCCTTAATATTGTAGCTGAAGTTGGACTTTTACTCTACATTGCCTTTTTTGCCTTAAGAGATAAAAAGCAAATTATCACCCTTTTGCATAAGGCCCTTCCCCTTGGTGATAGGCGCGAAGACTTATTATTTCAAAAAATTTCAGAAGTAACCAAAGCTACGGTCAACGGCAGTCTTGTAGTAGCTATGGTACAAGGCTTTTTGGGCGGGCTTATTTTTTGGTTCCTCGGCGTTGAAGCGCCCATACTCTGGGGTGGCGTCATGACCTTACTTTCCTTGGTACCGCTGGTGGGCGCAGGCCTAGTTTGGGCGCCGGTAGCCATATACTTTTTTGCCACAGGCAATGTACAATCGGGAATTATCTTAGTAGTTTTTGGAGTTGGCGTTATTGGCCTTGTGGACAACATCTTACGCCCCATCTTGGTAGGACGCGACACGCGCCTTCCGGACTATCTAGTCTTACTCTCAACCCTTGGCGGTTTTGGCTTACTTGGCATGAATGGCTTTATTATTGGCCCCCTACTGGCAGTGCTTTTCATAACATGCTGGGATATCTTTATAAAAGAATACAATTCTGAGTTAGATAAAGGTTCTAGCGGCATTGAGGAACTTTTGGAAGAAGATGAAGTGCCTGTGGTTATTGTGGAAAATGAAACCAATATTACACAAATTAATATCACTGTAGAAGCTGAGGATGAAGCAAAGAAAAATGAGAGTTAAAAAATGCAAACTTAAGTGTTTCCAAAGAAAAAACTTGACAAAAAAGTAAAAACTTTCTACCTCATTGCATGTCATAATTTTTTAATTTTTTTAAGGTGCTTTATCTGACAGTAGCGGTAAAGCACCTTATTATTTAAGACAAAATATTAAATGAAAATATCTGAAGTCATACACATTATCGAAAAGATTGCTCCGCCCCATTTGGCTGCCTCATGGGACAATTGTGGCATACAGGTCGCAAGCCTTAATGAGGACATACAGCGCATGGCGCTTTGTCTTGACCCTACGCCCGAAGCAATGCACAAGGCCGTTGCATGCAAGGCGGATTTTGTGCTTTCTCACCATCCCTTGCTAATGCAAGGACGTTTGCCAAACAAAGTGGATGCTTTTCATGAAGTTTTGCGCACACTTATGCAGCACGATATGACTTTATATGCAGCACACACTTCGCTTGATGTTAACACTCAAGGCCCGGCCGGTTGGCTTGCTAGAGCTTTAGCTTTAAATGAAACTAACGTGCTTGATGCTGTGGGAAGCTTTGAAAATATTGACGGAAATTTACAAGAATGCGGTTATGGCATTGTGGGCAATTTGCCTTTGCCCATAAGCTATGCGGAGCTTATGGACACGCTTCAAAAATATCTTGATCTTGAGACCGCAACTCTCAGCGGCCCTGTAATAGGTAGCAATGAAAAAAACTTACGCCGTTTGGCCTATTGTCCGGGCTCTGGATCTTCCTTCATGCATAAGGCGCATGCTCTTGGGGCGGATATTTATATTACAGGCGATGTTAAATACCATTTTGCCCTCGAAAGTCCGCTTTGCATGCTGGATGTGGGACATCACAGCCTTGAAGAAAAAATGATGCATGAATACACAGAAGTGCTAAAAAAGCATTTACCTGAATTACATATAGAATTTATACCTTCCGTATCGCCACTGCGATCGGCAGTTCATAGAAATTAACATACAGCTTTTGGCGACAGCCATAAACTTAGGAGAGCAATATGAATATTTATTTGCAACAAATTGAGCAATTACTGAATTTGCAAAAAGTTGATGACGAAATACATTGCGTTAAGCAAGAACTGAAAAAAGCCCCACTTGAGCTGAGCAGTTTGAGCGAACGCTATGAAGTTGCCAAGGGTAAACACCTTAAAGTTGAAGAAAAAATTACTCATATTCAAGAGCAGCAAAAAAGAATTTCCACTGAAATTGAAGAAGATGTTGCGCGTATCAAAAAAAGTAAAAGCAAGCTCATGCAAGTTGCCAATCAGCGTGAATATCATGCCATGATGCGCGAAATGGACAATATGGAAAAAACCAATCGTCTGCGCGAAGAAGAAAAAGTATTGCTTGCCGAAGAATTACAAACACAAGAAGCTGCTCTTGCTGAAATAGACAAAGATTACTTATCCTTAAAGGCAGAGCTTGAAGTGCGTAGCGAAGGCTTGCAAGAGCGCATGGAAAGTGCGCAAGGCAAACTTGATCAGCTTGAATACACCCGCGCCAGCACCAAGAAAGAAGTGGATGAGCATGTTTCCAAGCGCTATGAATTTATCCACAAACGTCTTGAACATCCAGTTATTGTTTCTGTAGATGCAGGTATTTGCAGTGGTTGCAATATTTCTATTCCGCCGCAATCCTTTATTGAATTACAAAGAGGCCAACAGATTCTTTCTTGCCCTAACTGCCAAAGACTCATTTTTTGGTGCAAGGACTTCAAAGAGCCTGAGGTTGAAGCAGCTCCCGTTGAGCCTCCCAAGCCAGAAATTAAAATATTTAACGAAAACGCATAATAAATACACAAGAGTTGGACGGGTCGTCGCTGCGCATCGCGGGGAGGAAAGTCCGGGCTTCATAGGGCAAAGTGCTGGGTAATTCCCAGGGGG